>JADGRG010000346.1 GCA_017881145.1 Sandaracinaceae bacterium
CGAAGTCTCGCTTCAGGAGCTCAGCGGCGGCCAACACCTCGCGCAGGATCGCGCCGCTGCCGAGGAGCTGCACGCGCGGCGCAGAGCCCGCGGCACCCTGCTGCAAGAGGTACATGCCCTTGACGATGCCTTCTTCGGCTCCGGCCGGCATGCTCGGCATCACGTATGGCTCGTTGGTGACCGTGACGTAGTAGAAGGCAGCTTCTTGCTCCGCGAACATGCGCTGCATGCCGTCGTGCATGATCACCGCCAGCTCATACGCATATGTGGGATCGTAGGAACGACAGCTCGGCACGGTGCTGGCCAACAGGTGGCTGTGGCCGTCGAGATGCTGCAGACCTTCGCCTGCCAGCGTGGTGCGGCCCGAGGTGGCGCCGATCAAGAAGCCGCGAGCCCGACTGTCGGCGGCGGCCCAGATCAGGTCGCCGACGCGCTGGAAGCCGAACATCGAGTAGAAGGCGTAGAACGGCATCATCTGCACGCCGTGGTTCGCGTAGGCCGTGCCCGCAGCGATGAACGAAGCCATCGCGCCCGCCTCGCAGATGCCCTCTTCGAGGATCTGCCCCTTGATGTCTTCGCGGTAGTACATCACCTCGGCGGAATCGACCGGCTCGTAGAGCTGCCCCTGCGAAGCATAGATGCCGAGCTGCCGGAAGAGCCCCTCCATGCCGAAGGTGCGCGCTTCGTCCGGGACGATGGGAACCACGTACTTCCCCACCTCCTTGTCGCGCGTCAGCGCCGTGAGAATGCGGACGAAGGCCATGGTGGTAGAGATGTCGCGCTCACCCGTGCCCTTGAGCATGGCATCGAAGGTGGAGAGTGGTGGCAGAGCTAGCGGCTGTGCGCGCTCACGCCGCTCCGGCACGAAGCCGCCGAGCTGCTCGCGCCGCGCTCGCAGATACTCCATCTCGCGGCTCGCTTCGGGCGGCTTGTAGTAAGGCGCCTCGGCGATCACATCGTCTGCGATCGGAACGCGATAGCGGTCACGGAACGCCTTGAGCGCCTCGACACCTAGCTTCTTGAGCTGATGGGTGGGGTTACGACCCTCGCCTTCTTCGCCGGTGCCGTAACCCTTGACCGTCTTGGCGAGGATGCAGGTCGGCTGACCCACCGTCGCCATGGCAGCGTGGTATGCGGCGTAGACTTTCTGCGGGTCGTGACCGCCGCGATTGAGGCGCTTGAGGTCGTTGTCGGTCAGGTTCGCGACCATGCGCAGGAGCTCCGGGTAACGGCCGAAGAAGTGCTCGCGGGTCCATGCGCCGTCGCGCGCGGCGTAGTTCTGGTAGTCGCCGTCGACCGCTTCCTGCATGCGCTGGAGCAGGAGACCCTTCTTATCCTTGGCCAGGAGGTGATCCCACTGGTCGCCCCAGATCACCTTGAACACCTTCCAACCCGCGCCGCGAAACACACCCTCCAACTCCTGGATGATCTTTCCGTTGCCGCGCACCGGGCCGTCCAGGCGCTGCAGGTTGCAGTTGACCACGAAGGTCAGGTTGTCGAGCTTCTCGCGCACCGCGAGCGAGATCGCGCCTAGCGATTCGGGCTCGTCCATCTCGCCGTCACCCAGGAAGGCGCAGACCCGAGCCTTGCTCGCGGGGATGAGGCCGCGGTTCTGCAGGTAGCGCATGAAGCGCGCCTGGTAGATGGCCATCATCGGACCCAGGCCCATGGAGACGGTGGGGAACTGCCAGAAGCGTGGCAGCAGCCAGGGATGCGGATACGAAGGCAGACCCTTGCCGGTGGTCTCGCGTCGAAAGTGGTCGAGGTCCTCCTCGCGCAGGCGGCCCTCGACGAAGGCGCGCGCGTAGATGCCGGGCGCGCAGTGCCCCTGGAAGTAGACCAGGTCGGCGCCGTCCGGGTGATCCGGCCCCTTGAAGAAGTGGTTCCAGCCGACATCGTAGAGAGTCGCCGCCGAGGCGAAGGTCGAGATGTGGCCACCGAGTCCGGGGAACTGGGCGTTGGCTCGCACCACCATGGCCAGCGCGTTCCAGCGCACGAAGGATCGGATCCGATACTCCAGTTCCTGGTCGCCAGGCGCACGGGCCTCGTCACTCAACTGGATGGTGTTGAGGTAGGCCGTCGTGGACTTGTAAGGCAGGTTCGCGCCCGAGCGACGCGCCTTGTCGATCAGCGCTTCGATCAAGAAGTGACCACGCTCGATCCCTACTCGGTCCACCACCGAGTCGAGAGCGTCGAGCCACTCCTGCGTCTCCTGCGGATCGCTGTCGTCGTTCTGGGTCATGCGCAAATACTCACCGGTCGTCGATGCGTGGCACTCAGGGTAGCCGCGCGTATGCGGTGGAGCACACGTTCCACAGCGGCGAAGCTATCACTCTCGCCACCCAGTGCATGTTCACACGCGCCGTACGGCGCAAGCCTGTCCATCCAACCAGGACCTCGGTGTGGGCAAGACGCCTCAGGGAAACCAGTAACCATTCCGAGCACTTGTCGCACGAATCCAGAATCCAAAGACCATAACGTCGAGAGCGTCGAGGAAAACCACCACGCAGAGCTTCAGCTGCGCGCGCGTTTTGCTCTAACCTGGTCGCTCCTGGTCGTCGCAGCACATGCGCCATCCCCGAGCGCCCAGCGATCACCCGAGGTGAGGAACAATGGCTGACAAGAGCACGCTGATCATGGACGGCAACGAGGCCGCTGCCTCGATCGCCTTTCGCGCCAGCGAAGTCATCGCGATCTATCCGATCACGCCCGCCTCCGCGATGGGCGAGCTCGCCGACGAATGGGCAGTTCACGATCGACGCAACCTCTGGGGCATGGTGCCCACCGTCACCGAGATGCAGTCCGAGGCCGGCGCGGCCGGCGCGGTGCATGGCGCGCTGCAGGTGGGCGCGCTCACCACGACCTTCACGGCCTCGCAGGGCCTGCTGCTGATGATTCCCAACCTCTACAAGATTGCCGGTGAGCTGCATCCGTTCTGCCTGCACGTCGCCGCGCGCACGCTCGCGACCCACGCGCTCAGCATCTTCGGTGATCACTCCGACGTCATGGCCTGCCGCGGCACGGGTTTCGCGATGCTGGCATCGGCCTCGCCACAACAAGCCCACGACATGGCAGCCATCGCGCACGCCGCAACGCTCAAGGCCAGAGTGCCCTTCCTGCATTTCTTCGACGGCTTTCGAACCTCGCACGAGCTGGCGCCCGTCAAGATCCTCGACGATGACACCTTGCGCTCGCTGCTCGACCCCGCAGCGATCCTGGCGCAGCGCGGGCGCGCGCTCAGCCCCGATCATCCGACGATCCGCGGCACCGCACAGAACCCCGATACGTTCTTCCAGTGCCGGGAAGCCTCTAACCCCTTCTACGCCGCGTGTCCCGAGATCGTGCTCGATACCATGCGGCGCTATGCGCAGCTCACCGGCCGCTCTTACCGGCTCTTCGATTACTTCGGGCACCCGCAAGCCGAGCACGTGATCATCTCGATGGGCTCCGGCTCCGAGATGCTGCGCACCACCGTCGAGAAGCTCGCTGCCGAGGGTCGCAAGGTCGGCACCTTGGTGGTGCGCTTGCTCCGGCCATTCTCCGGCAAACGCTTCGCAGCCGCGCTGCCGCCCTCGGTGCGGCGCATCGCGGTGCTCGACCGGGTCAAGGAGCCCGGCGCCGTCGGCGACCCGCTCTATCTCGACGTGCTCGCCGCGATGAGCGAGTTCTTCGAGGGCCCGAAGGTTGAGATTGTCGCCGGACGCTACGGGCTGTCCTCCAAGGAGTTCACTCCCTCGATGGCACTCGCGATCTTCGAAGAGCTGCGCGCCGACAAGCCCCGCAGGCACTTCACCGTCGGCATCGTCGACGACGTGACCCACCTCTCGCTGCCAGTGGGCGAGCACCTCGACGTGCTTCCCAAGGGCGTGTACCAGGCCCTCTTCTATGGCCTCGGCTCGGACGGCACGGTCTCGGCCAACAAGAACACGATCAAGATCGTCTCGGAGGAAACCGAGCTGCAGGCGCAGGGCTACTTCGTCTACGACTCGCGCAAGTCCGGCGCCGGGACCGTCTCGCACCTGCGCTTCGCCAGCGAGCCGATCGCGGCGCCCTACCTGATCGAGCAGGCCGACTTGGTGGCGGTACACCAGTTCGAATTCTTCGAGCGCATCGATGTGCTCGATGCGCTGCGCCCAGGCGGTGAGCTGCTGATCAACAGCCCCTACCCGACCGGCGAGCTGTGGAGCTACCTCTCGCGCGAGGTGCAGGAGCAGATCTGCGAGAAGAAGCTCAGCGTGCACGCGGTCAACGCGGAAGAGGTCGCGCGCGCCGCTGGCCTGGGCGGCCGCATCAACACCGTCATGCAGGTCTGCTTCTTCGCGGTCTCGGGACTTCTGCCTGCGGAGCGCGCAGCGACCGCGATCAAAGGCGCGCTCGAGCACAGCTACGGCAAGAAGGGCGAAGAGATCATCCGCCGCAACATGCAGGCAATAGACGCGGCGCTGGCAGGGCTGGCGCGCGTCGAGATTCCGGAAGAGCCGAGCGCGCTGCGCAAGCGCTTGCCCACCGTGCCCGACCACGCGCCGTCGTTCGTGCGCGCGGTCACCGCGGTCATGCTCGCGGGCAAAGGTGACAGCTTGCCGGTCAGCGCTTTTCCTCCGAACGGCACCTGGCCCGTCGGTACGACGCAATGGGAGAAGCGCAGCATCGCGACCGAGATCCCGGTCTGGGACGAGAAGATCTGCATCCAGTGCAACAAGTGCGTGTTCGTGTGTCCACACTCCGCGATTCGTGCGAAGGCCTATCCCATCACGGCGCTGACGAATACCCCGGCGGGCTGGAAATGCGTCCCGTTCAAGTCGAGCGATCTGCCTGGGCAAACCTACACCCTGCAGGTCGCACCGGAGGACTGCACCGGCTGCAACCTCTGCGTCAACGTCTGCCCGGCCAAGGACAAGTCGAACCCGCGCCACAAGGCGATCGAGATGCAGCCGCTGCGTCCGCTGCGCGACGCCGAGCGCGAGCGCTACGCCTACTTCCTGAGCCTTCCCGAGGTCGACCGCGCCGACATCACTCCCGACGTAAAGCACTCCCAGCTCTTGCGACCGCTCTTCGAGTACTCCGGCGCCTGCACCGGCTGCGGCGAGACGCCGTACCTCAAGCTGCTCACGCAGCTCTTCGGGGATCGCTTGCTGATCGCCAACGCCACCGGCTGCTCGTCGATCTACGGCGGGAACTTGCCGACCACTCCGTACACGACGGATGCGAACGGTCGTGGACCGGCCTGGTCGAACTCGCTCTTCGAGGACAACGCGGAGTACGGCCTCGGCTATCGCCTCGCGCTCGACTCACTACAGGCGCAGGCACGTATGCTGGTCGAACGCCTGGCGCCGGACCTGCCGGAGCATCTGGTCCACGACCTCTTGTCGGCCAAACAAGACGACGACGCCGGCATCGCCAAACAGCGCGGGCGCGTGCAAGCGCTACGACTCGCGCTCGCCGGCACGAGCTCGCTTGCGGCCAAAACGCTCCACCAGCTCGCCGACCACTTGGTCCAGAAGAGCGTGTGGCTGGTTGGCGGCGATGGCTGGGCGTACGACATCGGCTTCGGCGGCCTCGATCACGTGCTGGCGTCGAACGCCAACGTGAACATCCTGGTGCTCGACACCGAGGTCTACTCCAACACCGGCGGCCAGCAGTCGAAGGCGACGCCGCTCGGCGCATCGGCAAAGTTCGCGGCCTCGGGCAAGGCCGTGGGCAAGAAGGATCTCGGCCTGATGGCGATGAGCTACGACCACGTCTACGTCGCGCAAGTGGCCTTCGGCGCGAAGGATAAGCAGACCCTCGACGCGTTCCTCGAAGCCGAGCGCCACCCCGGGCCGAGCTTGATCATCGCCTACAGTCATTGCATCGCGCACGGCTACGACCTGATGAACGGCGCGCAGCAGCAGAAGCTCGCCGTGGAGTCCGGCATTTGGCCGCTCTACCGCTTCGATCCCAAGCGCGCCATGCAAGGCGAGCCACCGCTGCATCTCGATGCAGGCGACCCGACGCGCACCGTCAGCGAGTACATGCGCAACGAAGCGCGCTTCCGCATGGTGGAGGCGCTCGACCCCAAGCGCTTCGCCGTCTTGCAGAAGGACGCGCAGCGGCTGGCCGCGCGCCGCAAAGAGCACTACCAGCAGCTGGCCCAGCTGCGCGTGACGCAGGGTTTGCGAACCTCGGCATTCCCACCGAAGAAGGAGTGATCCCGTGGATCTTTCGACCGACTATCTCGGCCTGTCGCTTGCAAACCCGTTCATCCTCGGCGCGAGCCCCCTCGCCAGTGACCTCGACGAGGTCAAGCGCGCCGTCGACGCGGGGCTCTGCGCGGTGGTCATGAACTCGCTCTTCGAAGAGCAGCTGACCCTGCAGCAAGTCGCCTATCACGAGCACGTCGAAGCCCACGCCGACACGCACGCCGAGGCGCTCTCGCTGCGGCCAATCCACCCAGGCGTGGACTACGCGCTCGGTCCGGATGAGTACCTCGCGCAGATCGCACGCATCAAAGGAGCGGTTGACGTTCCCGTGATCGGCTCGCTCAACGGCGTGACCGACCACGGCTGGCTGCGCTATGCGCGCTTGATCGAAGAGGCTGGTGCCGATGCGCTCGAGCTGAATGTCTACTACCTCGCGACCGATCCCGAACAGAGCGGAGTCCAGGTCGAAGATCAGCTGGTCAGTATGGTGCGGAGCGTGACCTCTGCGGTGCAGATCCCCGTCGCGGTCAAGCTCTCACCCTTCTACTCGTCGCTGCCGCACCTCGCAAAGCGGCTGGTCGGCGCGGGTGCGCGCGGCCTCGTGCTCTTCAACCGCTTCTACGAGCCCGACATCGACGTCGAAGAGCTGGCGCTGGAGCCCAAGCTGCAACTCTCGACCTCCGTCGAGCTCTTGCTGCGCTTGCGCTGGCTCGCCGCGCTCTCGGAGCGCACGCCAGCGTCGCTCGCCGTCAGCGGCGGCGTGCACTCGGCAATGGACGCGCTCAAGTCCGTGATGGCCGGTGCGCATGCCATCCAGGTGGTTTCCGTGGTGCTCGAGCACGGGCCGCTGATCGTACCCACACTGGTCGGCCAGCTGCAGCGCTGGCTCGAGGACCACGAGTACGAATCGCTGCGCCAGGCGCAGGGCAGCATGAACC
>JADGRG010000347.1 GCA_017881145.1 Sandaracinaceae bacterium
CCGGTACATGTCGAAACTCTTCAAGAAGAAGTCAGGCTTCACCCTGATTGAGCTCATGATCGTGGTCGCGATTCTCGGTATCTTGGCAGCTCTAGCCATCCCCGCTTTCATCGGTTACGTCCGCCGCTCCAAGACTGCTGAGGCGACCGGCAACTTGAACTCCCTCTTCAAGTCGGCAGCCGCCTACATGGCGCAGGAGAGAACCAGTCAAGGTCTCACCTCCACCACCTCGACCTACTGCACGGTGGGCAGCGACCCCACCAACCCAGGAAATCCCACTTCGTCCAAGCAGAACTACACCGCACAGGCAAACGCGGTGGCGCTGGGCTTCTCGGTCGCCGACTACGTCTACTACGGCTATGCGATCTCTGGCACCGCGTCCTGTGGCTGGCCTGCTTCCCAGAACACCGTCTACACGTTCTTCGCGATCGGCAACCTCGATGCTGATACGACGTACAGTACCTTCGAGCTCGCCGTGGGCACGGACAAAGACAACTCGCTCTTCCACTCTCGTGGTTTCTACGTGATCAACGAGCTTGAGTAACGGCTAGTCGACCTACCCGCCGAGCAGCCTGCGGCTCTCGTCTGGTTGACCTACCCGCCGAGCAGCCTGCGGCTCTCGGCTGGTTGACCTACCCGCCGAGCAGCCTGCGGCTCTCGGCTGGCAGCACAGGCTGCGAGAAGCTCCCCAGTCCTTGCGACTGGGGAGCTTTTCTTCTTGAGGCTGGGTGTGGTGAAATCTTGGTCATGAATCACAGACTACGCGCGCTCGCTTTGGTGGCCGCTGTGTTGGTCTGCGCTCCGCTCGGCGATCACCTGCGTTCTGGCGCGCAGGAACACTTCCTGCGCACCCAACGCTACGCGGACGTCTACTACTTACCGCCGCCAGACTACTTGGTGGTGGGGTCGCTTGGTTACCGCGAGACTCTCGCGGACCTGATCTGGATGAAGGCTCTGATCAACTTCGGCGAGGAGCTCTCCCACCGCGGCAGCGTGAGCAACCTCTACCGCTACACCGACGCGATGCTCGCGCTCGATCCGAGGTTCAAGAAGGTGTACCGGTGGGTCGCAAGCTGCGCGATCTACCGCACCGGAGATGTGAGGGAAGCGGACGTCCGCGCTGCCATCGCCTATCTCAAACGGGGCATCCGGCTCTTCCCTGACGACGGCGAGCTTGCCTGGGATCTCGGTGCGACCTACAGCTACGAGCTGCTTCCTTTGTTGAAAGATCCCCAAGCGCGTGCCGCCGCGAAGCGAAGTGGGCTCGAATACCTGGAGGCCGCTGCGTTGCGGGGCGCTGGACCGGCATGGTTGGTGCTGCAGACGGCGAGCCAGCTGAGTGGGCTCGGGCAGACCGAACAGGCGATCCGGCATCTGCAGGACGTCTACACCACGGTCTCAGACCCGAGCGTGCGCGAGCAGATCGAGCAGCGCATCGCATCGCTGCGCACGGCGGCGTACGCAGAGGCACTGCGTCGCACGAATGCGGAGCTGGAGGCCGGTCGCGTCCGGGATTTCCCTTACGTGGATCAGGGCCTCTTCATGTTGCTCGGCCGGCGCCCCCCCTTCGACGGCTCCGGTCTGCTGCTGCGCGGCTTCGATCCAATGCCGCGCCCGCGCGGTGATGGCGATGCTGCAAGCGTCGTGGATTGAAGGCAGCCGGGCTTCAGCTCAGACTGCGCGCCATGTCGTCGCAACCACTCCGCACCGTGTCGCCTCTCGACTCCGCTACTCGCGTCGCTGTGCGCGGTGAAGGCGCCTTCACCTTGGTGGAGACGGCGCTCATCGTCTGTCTCCTTGGAGCGGTGCTTGCCGTGGCCGTGCCCACCTTCGTGCGTGCCGTCCAGACGAGCAAGATCTCCGAGGCATCGCAGCAGCTTGAGATGCTGTATCGAGCGAGCGCGAGCTACTACGCCGTCCCGCGTCCAGACGTGGACGGACACAATGCGTTCTGTTTGCCGGAGGCTGCGGGTCCTGCTCCAGCCGCTCCCAGCGAGCAGCCGGTGAGCGTCGATTTCGCCGATGCTGCGACCCCTGGAGCTGCGACCTGGAAGGCTCTTTTCTTCGCGCCGAAAGAGCCGCTGCGCTACCGGTATACCTACTTGCCGACGCACGCCGGCTGTCGTCTGCCAGTGCCAGCGAAGGGTGTGCTCTCGCTGCGCGCGGAAGGCGACCTCGACGAGGACGGCCTCTATTCGCGCTTCGAGCGCAGCGCCAGCATCCAAGCTCCCGGCGAGCTTGTCGCCGACCCCATGCTGCGCGTGCGCGACCGCATCGAGTGAAGAGCTGTCGAAAAATCGGCGCAGAGCGAGCGCGCAACCCACTTGACTACAACAGGACGTAAGCCGCTATGAGCCATTTTTCGACAGCTCTTGATAGGCCGCTGCAGACTGCTGGGACCGGGAGCTGGCGTCGCGGGCTTGCGTGCCTCGCTGGCTACTCGGTGAGCGTCAGCACCTGAGTCGTGACCTCGCCGGCTCTGATGTCCAGCTTGACGGTCTTGCGAATGCTGAAGTCGTCGTTCACCAGTGTGAGGCTGTGCTTGCCTGCCTCGAGCGGGATGTTCATCTGTGGTGTGTTACCGATCAGCTTCCCATCCACGAAGACCTTGGACCACGGCCGCGTGTTGACGCGGAGCGTGCCCGTGCCGCCGCCAGCTGCTGCACGAGACTCGCGGGGCTCGGCTGGCGCGACCGGTTGTTCGGGTGGCGGTGGCGCATAGGTGGGGACCTCAGGGGTCGAGGCTGAAGAAGCGGGTTGGGTGGCGGGTCGCGTCGGCGCCGTGCGCGGTGCGGGTGGCAGCGCTGCCACCGGGGCTCTCGGGGCGGCCGTGAGCGTCGGTGCTTGTGCACCTTCAGGTGCAAGCGCTTTCAGCGTAGCTGTCTGCAGCTCCAGAACCGTGCCGGAGGTTACGTGCAGCGCACTCTCCCATGGTGCGTAGCCGTCGTGCTCCAGACGAATCTGATGATCCCCTGGCTCCAAGTCGCCGACGCGCACCGGGGTTGGCCGCGCGAAACGCCGACCGTCCACGAACACCGCAGCACCCGACGGCACGGAGTCGAGCGCAAAGCCGGATTCGATGCGCTCCAACGCCACCTGCGGAAGATCCATGACCTGACCGGGCTGTAGCTCGACCTTGCTCGACCACGAGCGATAGCCAGGGTTGGAGACTTCGATGTCGTGGGTGACGCCGGCGGCCATCTGGTCGAGCACGAAGGGGCTCGACCTTCCGCTCGAAGGCCGGCCATCCACCGTGACCAACGCATCCTGTGGAAGAGTGGTCAGATGGATCGTGCCCGGCGTCGACTTACCGAAGATCGCGAGCGCAGCGGCGATCACACCCACAATCGCGAACACCGAGAGGACCGCCAGGAGCATCGGCCGCGCCTGGCGCATCCGCTGGGGTGCGGGAACGTCGTCGGCGAGCGTCACGGTTGGGTCGTTGCGCTGGACGCCCCTCGCGCTGCGCTGCTCCTGCTGCTGTGGGGCAGCAGGTGAACCCGGATATTGCGGAGCGAATGCTCCTGCGCGGACCTGCGGTGTGGACGCGAAGGCGGGGTGTACGGGTCCCAGGCTGCCGGGCCCCGGCGTGTTCATCAGCACGGGCGGCAGCGAGCCCGTCGACGATACGGACGACACGGCTGGCTGGGGACCGCGCTGCATCGCTGCAAGCGGCAGCTCGTCCGGCTTGTCGTAGATCTGTGTGGAGAGCTCGTCCTCATCCCAGTCCATGTCGAGCCCGGGTGCCCGACCACCGCTATGCGATCCCGGCTGGCTCGCGGCGCGGACACCGGAGTGCGGCGCTACCGCGGGTGGGATCGATTGCACACGCGGCACCATGGGCGGCACCGAGTGGCGAGTCTGGATCAGCGGTTGTTGTGCCGCGCTCCTGCTGCCGCCTGTCGCGGCGGGCATGCCCAAGAGCGTTGTCTTGCGTGGGAGCGTCTGCCCGGGCGTCGAAGCCGGTACGGGTTGCCGATAGTGCGGTTGCACGTTGAGCGCACTGACCGTGCTCACCGGATCGATCTCATCGAACGCGTGCAGCCCGGTGGGCTCGCCTTCCTGGAACGGTAGGTCGCGGCCCGCGTATTCTTGATCGCGAATGCTCTCTTTTTCGATCTCCTCGGCGAAGACCCGGTGCATGTAGAGGCTCAGGTCCTTGCGCGAGAAGAAGTTGCCGCTCGTGTACATGAACGACTGCAGGTCGTCGTGGAGTTGCATCGCGGTCTGGTAGCGCTCCTCGCGATCCCTCGCGAGCGCCTTCAGCACGATCTGCTCGAGCTCCTCCGGAACGCGCCGGTTGTAGGTACTCGGCGGCATGATGTCGACGTTGCGAACTTTTTCGAGCGTCGCGAAGTCGCTCTCGCCAACGAAGAGCCGCTCGCCGGTCAGTAGCTCGTAGAGGCAGATGCCCACTCCGAACACATCGCTGCGTCGATCGATCTCCATGCCCTGCACTTGCTCAGGAGACATGTAACCGAACTTGCCTTTGAGGATGCCGGCCTGCGTCTTGCCAGCCTTGCCAGCTGCCTTGGCGATGCCGAAGTCGATGATCTTCACCTCGCCTTCGTAGGAGACGATGATGTTTTGCGGCGACACATCGCGGTGCACGAGGTTCAAGAACATGCCGGCGGCATCGCGCTTGTTGTGCGCGTAGTCGAGGCCCTCGCAGAGCTTCATGATGACGTACGCCGACATCGGCACCGGCAGCAGCTCGGTGCGCTGGCGTCCGCGATTGAAGATCGCGCGCAGGTCTTTGCCGTGGATGTATTCGAGCGCGATGAAGAAGCTGCCGTCCACGCGGCCGAGGTCGAAGATCTGCGCGATGTTCGCGTGCGTGAGTTGCACCGCGATCTTCGCCTCGTCGATGAACATCGTGATGAACTCTTCGTCCTCCGCGATGCTGGGCAGAATTCGCTTAACAGCGACTAGACGCTCAAAGCCTTCGACTCCGGTGGCTTTGGCCTTGAAGACCTCCGCCATGCCACCGACGTTGACACGCTCAAGCAGGAAATATTTTCCGAAGGGGATGGGCTGCTTCAACTCGGCCCTCGTAGGAACACGCAAGAGCGGTCACGCGGACACGGCGCATAGGCCCGTATCGAA
Source organism: Sandaracinaceae bacterium (assembly GCA_017881145.1). Taxonomy (GTDB): domain Bacteria; phylum Myxococcota_A; class Polyangia; order Polyangiales; family JAFGIB01; genus JADGRF01. Next base: position 5,107 of record JADGRG010000347.1, read on the forward strand.
GCTCTAACATTACGGGATCAGAGCGATTTCGGTCAAGGCTGGAGGCAGCCTCTGATTACGACACCGGTCGTATCAGTGAACGGCGGGCGTTGTGA
>JADGRG010000348.1 GCA_017881145.1 Sandaracinaceae bacterium
CGAGCGCCGCGCATGCGGGGCGCTGCTTTGGCTGCGGAGCCCAGCTAGCTGCTGTTCTTCGAGGAAGTTGGTCGGCTCGTCTTCAAAGGAATGTTCCCCGACGCCATTAGCTGCAGGGGGATAGGAGGAAATCCCTGCCTGCAGGGCGATGCTGGGCAGCGCTGGCGCACGCGGGACGTTGCGGGAGGCGATCTCCGAGGTCAGCGGGTGAGTCGGGTCGTGGAGCACGGGTGGTGGCAGCGCGCTGAGTCGGCGAGCGATCTCGGCCTTGGCCATGGCCGCAGCGCCTGCGGGTGAGGCGAAGAAGACGCGGCGTTGCTCGACGATCCGCGCATCGTTGCTGGCTTCGAGGAGCTGGTTGACTCGCGCTTGTTCGGCCGCCATCTCGGCTTCGAAGTGTCCGACCATGAAGTCGCCGATCTGGCGCGTGCCGAACATGGGGTCGGCCTGGGTGATGAACGCGTTGAGCGCTTGGCTCATTTCGCCAGCGGTCTGCCAGCGCTGATCCGGGTCGCGCTCCAACGCATGCATGATGATGTTCTCGAGCTCTTCCGGTGCGTCTTCCACCAGCGCTGAAGGCGGTGGCACCGAGGCGTTGCTCACCATCTTGAGCGTCGCCATGTCGTCTTTGCCGGCAAAGAGCCGGCGCGAGGTGACCATCTCGTAGAGGCACACGCCCACGCCGAAAATATCCGAGCGCGCATCCGGCGCGCGGCCCTTCACCAGCTCCGGGCTCATGTAGCCGAGCTTCGCTTTGAGCGCGTCCACGTTGGTCTGTTGCGCGCGTCCGACGGCCTTCGCCAGACCGAAGTCGATCAGCTTCACCTGGCCTTCGTAGCTGACCACGATGTTGGTTGGCGAAAGGTCGCGATGGATGATGCCAGCCGACTTACCGCGCGCATCCTTGAGGGTGTGCGCGTAGTCGAGCGCATCGCAGAGTGCCTTGGCGATGTAGGCCGCGATCACCGGCGGCATGACCTCGCCCTGGCGATGCAGCCTGCGCGTGATGGCGCCGAGATCTTTGCCGGCGATCCATTCCATCGCCATGTAGAGCGATTCGCCAACTTTGCCGAGCTCGTAGATCGGGCAGATGTTGGTGTGGTTCAGGCGCGCGGCGGTCTTGGCTTCGCGCACGAAGGTGGTGACGAACTCGGGGTCGCCGGCCATGTGCGGCAGGATGCGTTTCACCGCGACCAGGCGCTCGAAGCCGGCTTCGCCACGGATCTTGGCGCGATACACCGCCGCCGTGGCGCCGGAGTTGATCTTGTTAAGCAGGATGTACTTGCCGAAGGGGATGAGCTCGTCACCCGACCAGCGGCTTGTCGTCTCGTGCTTGTCGGCGTTGTCGAAAGAAGTGAGCATCGTCCCGGAGCGGCATCCCGTGCCGCGCGTCGCGTGGCCTAGCTCAGGCCGAATGAGGGCCCGGCCGCGCGCACCCGCGGGACCGTAGCATAGCTGCCCCTGGCTGGCCGACCCCCCTCGGGCCCCTGAGGTGCGTTCCCTCAAGTGCCCGCGCGCGTGCAGGGGAACGCCCCGGCTCGGCGCAGAGCCCGGTCGGCCGGCCCGTGGGCAACGCCCCGCCCGTGCCGAGCTCTTAGAGCGGGTCGACGAAGGCTCCCGAGCGAGTAGATCGCGTGTCACAGTGCGCGCATGTCTTTCCGCGATGTAGTTGGCCGCACGGTCACGGCGACGCTGCGCCGGGTCGATGCACGCGGCGCAGTGGTCGTGCTCGACCCAAGCGATGCGCCTGCTGCCCGTTCGGTCGAGCGCACCTTGCCTTTGCCGTCGGCGGAGCTTCCGGAGGGCGCGCAGCCGGGCGCAGCACTGCCGGTCTTCGTGTATCTAGACTCCGAGGATCATCCGGTCGCGACCCTGCGCATCCCGCACGTGCAGCTCGGTGAAGTGGCCTTCCTGACGGTTGCGGATGTCACGCGCTTCGGCGCGTTCTTCGACTGGGGTTTGCCCAAAGACTTGCTCCTGCCCTTCGCGGAGCAGACGCGCGAGCTCGAGGTCGGCAGCCGTGAGCCCGTCGGGCTGACCGTCGACAAGAGCGGTCGACTGGCCGGCACCATGCGTATCCGCGAGCTCTTGCGCAGCGGCGGCGAGTTCGAGCTGGACGAGTGGGTGGACGGCGAGGCGTGGCGCAATCAGCCCGAGGTCGGGCTCTTCGTGATCCTCGAGCGTTCGTTCCTCGGCCTTCTGCCCGCACACGAACCACACAAGCTGCGGCGTGGCGAAGCCGCGAAGTTTCGCATCGCGCACATCTTGCCGGACGGCAAGCTCGAGCTCTCGTTGCGCGGCCTGCATCACCAGGAGCTCGCGAGCGATGCGCAGAAGCTGCTCGAGAAGCTCTCGCTGCGAGGCGCGGCCAAAGTGTCCGACCGCACCAGCCCGGAGCAGATTCGATTTCTCTTCGGCGTGAGCAAGAAGGCCTTCAAGCGGGCCGTCGGCAGACTGCTCAAACAAGGCGCGGTCACGCTGGATGCCGAGGGCTACATCGTTCCGCGTAAGGACGCAGCTGCGCCCGCGCGCTAGCATGCCGCCCTTCGCTGCACGTCGCCGCGGCGCCGGCGCCCGCCCACGCAAGAGGTAGCTACATCCTGGCTGCGGACTTGCTGACGGCGCACTGAAGGCGGCAGCTTAGTCACGGGCCCTTAGCAGGAGCAGCCAGGCCGGTGGCAGCGCCACGAGGACCAGCGCGGACATGCCGTCGATTTCCCCGCGTTCTCGAAGCGCACGCAGCAGGTCGCCGCCATGGCTCACGAATTGTTGCAGGCACACGATCGAAAAGACGGCAAGGAACCCCGTGGGACGCTTCACCATCCCAAGTGCGAGCGCGAGGTTGATGAGCACGAAGAGCCCGTGCCGGCCGGTTGACGAGCCACTCGACCAAGCCGGAACTGCCACGGAGAGCAGGTGATAGATGGCCGCGCCGAGGAACGCCACGCCGTAGGCACGGAGCAGATTGCCTTCGAGTGCGGCGTTGCGTGTTGGAAGAGGGCGCGCAGACACGGCGATGCTGAGGCTAGTCCAACGAGACTCGATTCACCCCGGCACAGCGTCGGCGCACTGGTGCCTTACGCTGAGGCTCTTCACCCGCGGACTGACGCTCTTGACGCCGCCACAGCGGTTGCTTGAGCCTGTCTCGCCGTAGAGCTCGACCTTGATCTCCACATACTTGTGCTTGGCTTGGCTGCCAGCTTTCAGCACGTTGTCGATGGAGGTCGTGCTCAGAGGCGAAGGCGAGCCCGCCAGCGGCAACCACGCGGCTTGCTTCAGAGCGTCCACCGAATCGGCGGAACGCACCTGGAACACGATCCAGGTTTGGCCCGGCGTCTCGGCGGTCCAGCGGAAGTCCACCCACTTGGTGTCTCCCGTGGCGCAGCCTTCGAAGGTCTGCCGATAGGTGCCGGGTCCGCTGCCAGTGGCCAGGTGCAGCTGTACACCCGTCATGTCGGAGTAGGTGTAAGGGTTATCGAGTCCCTGCACTGCATCGACCGCCACGGTGTTGTCGGTGACCTGCGCGCCAGGCGTGATCACGTGGACAGTCGTTGATGAGGGAGAGATGGCCCAGACCTTGCCGTCGGCATCCACCGCCACGCCGTGGGCCCCGTGGTCTGGCGTCGTGATGACGCTGACTTGCGTCATGGTCGCCGCATCGATGCGCACGACATCGCCAGCTGCACCCCACACCCAACCGTTGGCGTCCACGGCGATGCCACCGACAGACTGCGTGCTGGCAGTAGCGCTCGCCGGCGCGACCATCAGCCGCTGGTTCGCGGGAGCCAGCGGGTCGTAACGCTTGATCGAGGAACCCAACCAAACGCGCTGCTGGCAATCGACGGTGATGCCGTAAGTGTCCGAAGGCTGGAGCAAGATGTCGCCCTTGACTGCGCCATCACAAGTGGTCGGGCAGACCGTGGTGCTGCAAGCGACGCTGCAGGGCGCGGCGCTGCAGCTGGCGGCGTCGAGGCACTTGTTGGTGTCGATGAACGCCAGGTTCCCGTCCCAGTAGGCGCCACCGGTCAGCCACAACATGCCGCGGCCATCGAGTGCAAAGCCATAGGCACCGCGCGGCATGGGTGTCGAGAACAAGACCGCGCCAGTGTCGCCATCCAACTTGTACGCCGTCGGCGTTGTGCTGCCGCCACCCGCTGGGGCTGGCAAGAAAGGAGCCAAGAAAGGAATACCACTGGCTGCGGTCGTGGACGCGCCCACCCATACATAGTGCTTCTCTGGGATGGTGGTGACGTTGGGAGGGCCATCGGGCTGGGGCTCGACTTTCAGCTGGCCGGGGATGTCCTGCGCGGCCACGCCACGGATCTCCTGATCGAAGTTCTTGAACCAGAGCACGCACTCATCCATGCCCCAAGGCAGGACATTGGTCGGCCCATTCGAGGTGGTGACGATGCCGTCGCCGTTTTTGTCGGGGCAGAGCGGTCCGAGCCCGGAGATCTTCGTCACGCCCATGCCGGCGCGACTCGCCACGTAGGCGTCGCCATTCATCGATACCGAGGTGCGAGAGGGATCGGGCGCGCCAACCACATAACGAGCAACCTCCTTCTGGGTGTGCGTGTCGATCTTCGAGACAGTTGGGGGTGTGCCGGCGGTGTTGGAGATCCAGATGAAGCTGGCCGTGGTGCTGCTGTCTTGTCGCAACACCAACGCGCCGTCCGCGTCCAGGCCGACCGCGTCGCTCGGGTTCACCTGCAGATCGAAGCCGGTGCCACCCGCCCCGACGCTGGATTCCTTGCACGCAGTGGCGCACGGTGCCGAGCTGGTGGGCAGGGTTTGCGTCTGCGTCTGGGTCTGCGTCGGCAGGTGGGTCGGCGCCTGTGCGTCTGGTTGGGTTTGACTGGGTTGCGTCGGCGTGGCGGCTCCCCGCCGCGTGCCAGTGGGCGGGCTCGAGCATGCGGCCGACGACGAGCAGATGAGCCCAACCAGGCACGCGATCCATGAAGAATTCTTCGTCATCAGCATGACCGACCTTTCGGACTTCGACCCCTAATGAACCCCGCTGCTGCCCGCAGCATGCACGGTACAGCCACCGCTGTCGATGCGACCGCCGGTCGGCTGGTACCAGCCGTGCCCCGCTCTTGGGCTCGGCTCGCGACCTAACACCCACGCGGGTCTCTAAACAGGGGCGCATGGATCGCGATGTGGATCGCGGTCCCGGCGTCTGTGTTTAGAGCGCACAGCTAGAGGCGCCGGTAGCTGCGCTCAGGAGCTCACGCACGCCGAGGTCCGCCTCGCTCTCTAGGAGCTGCAACGCGAGGTTAGGCGGTATCGAGCCGGTCTGGGTGAGCACGCGAGCCGCCGCCAGCCGCACCGCCGGCAGAAAGAAGCCACTCTTGTCGCGCAGCACGTGGATCAAGTTCTGCGCGGCCTCAGGCGCGCGCGTCGTCACGGCGGCGATCGCTGCGATGCTGACCTCCGCCGAGACGTCCTGTACCGCGTGCAGCACGGGCTCTAGATCGCTTGGCTCCAGCTGCTGCGCCACTCCATGGATCGCGGCGACGCGCGTCAGCGGATGGAAGTAGCCGTCGCCGTTGCTCACCACCTCGAGCAGCGCACGCTTGGCAGCGGGCTCAGGTCGAGCCGCCAGCGCATCCACCACGGCCGCAGCCGCATCCGCGCTGGGATCGCGCAGTGCACGCAAGAGACCCGGCACGACCGCCGGTGCATCCACGCTCGCCAGCTGCGCCGCCGCACGTGCGCGCTCTTGCCACTCGGGTGAGCGCTCCAGCGCCGCGAGCAGCTCGCGCAACGAGGGCTCGTCTGCCTGAGGTCCGGCCGAGGCTGCGAGCTTGCGTGTAGCCGGCGCGGCGTCATTTCCTTGCTGCGGAGGTGCCGTCGTCGCACTCCTTCGTCGCGCCGTATCGAGTGGCGCTCTGGGCACAGCCTCGTCGGCTGCTGCGGCACCTGCCAGCACTGCCAGCATCGGCCAACGCGCGATGAGCGCTGGCAGCGCGCGATCGCCGAAGCGCTGCACGGGCGCAGGCAGACGTCGGCGCAGCCAACCGACGATGGCTTGGCCCAGGTCGACACTCTCGCGCACGCGCAGGCGGAAGTTAGCTGGTTGGATCACGGCGTGGTCATCTTCGTTCCGGGTACTTGGCTCTCATGCACGAGCAGACCAGGCCCACATTTCTGGGAAGTCTCCTTGGCGTAAAAACGCTCACACCACGCCGCGCGCGCAAGCTGGGTTCGGGCGTCCCGACGGTAATTGGGTCGCGCCACTCAATGCGCGCGAGCGGGCGCCGCGGTCGGTGCTGGCAGTGCGGAGGTCGGCCCGCCTTGCCGTAGCGCGTCACGCCATTCGGCCACGCTGTAGGACGCCGGCGGCGTGGTGGTGAGGAACTCGTGCAAGAGCGCCAAAAAGCGCCCTGGCTCGGTCTGGTGCGGGAAGTGACCGGCACTTTCGAACACCGCAAGACGGCTATTTGGCATGCAGGCATGTGCGATGTGTCCGTGGTGGCAAGGGATGACGGCGTCGCGTGCACCCCAGACCAAGAGTGTTGGCATGCCGCGCGTCAGGTAAGAGCGATCGAGCATGGTGATGGCCTGTCCGCGCCAATCGATCACCGAACGCAGCGTGCGCACGAACGCACGGCGCGCCGTGGCATCTGGAAGATTGTCGAACACGCGCAACAGGTTTTCCGCGTCGTGTCCGAGATCCGTCCCCAAGACGCGCAGCAGAGAAAAGAGGCCATGGCCAGCCAGGCGGATGCCCGGCATCTGCAGGAGCGGCAGCACCAGATCAGCGTTGGGCGCCGCCATCAGCCGCAAGAGTGGATGCACCTCCGGGCACACACCGCCGCTGCTCACCAGCACCAAACGCTCGCAGCGCTCCGGATACTGATAAGCGAACTGCATGGCCACGCCGCCTCCCAACGAATGACCGACGACCGTGGCACGCTCGATCCCGAGCACGCTCAGCAGGTCACGCATGGCATTGGCGTAGGCAGCCACGGAGTAATCGCCACGCGGCTTGTCAGAGCGTCCGTGGCCCAGCAGATCGGGCGCCGTCACGGTGTAGTCGCGTGCCAGCTCGGAGATCACGCCGCGCCAGCTGTCGGAGTTGTCGCCGATTCCATGGACCAAGAGTAAGTTGGGCCCGCTGCCAGCGTGGATGAACGCACGCCGGTAACCGTGGATCATGCGGTATTGCACCTCGAAGCTGGGTGCGATGCTGGGCGCCACCGTTGGCGCTGGTTTGCTTGGTAGACGTAAGAGCTTGGCGACGGCAGCCTGGGTCATCGGAGCCTCGGCGGGACCTACGCAGAGCATGCGCTCAGGCTACGGCGCGGTCTGTTTCCATTCGGTGAAAAATGCTGCCGAGCCACAACGCGGCGCACGCCGTTCAGTGCCAGAGCTGCACGCCCATGAACACACCGTCACTGTCCTTACATCGTGCGAAGAACACAGGCTTGTGATGAGCTCCCATGCTTCAACACTTAGCGAGCCCAGATGAACAGGGCGTTTCGTGCTGGTGAATAGTATCGGCAGCGCGGTCGAATCCGGACTTGGCGCGCGGACTACGGCTGCGGCGCGTTTACGCGTTCACGTGCTCGCGGCGATCTAGCTCGTTGCCGACGATGGTGACTACATCCTCGGCTTGTAAGGTGAGCGGCCCAACACTGAGGATTCTGGCACCGAGGGCAGTCAGCTGCGCGCGCACGGTCTCGTCGAATCCGACGTGATCGCCGACGAAGAACACCGCATCGCGCAGCTCGATGGTAGGGTCGCGGAGATCAGAGCCAGCCTCGTCGAGCATGAAGAGCGTGGCTTCGGGAAGGTCGGCGAGCACCACGTCGAGCCCGCCACTTGCGACCGCCACACCGGTGCGCACCGCGACGAAGCCAGCGCCTGTGCACTCGGTTGCGAGCGCTTTCTGCAGCACGGTCGCAAGGCTGCGCTCATCGGGGCGCAGGTAGCGAGCTGCCGAGCCATCGAAGCGCACCGTGCGAGGTGCGTTCGGCCCGCCCAGC
>JADGRG010000349.1 GCA_017881145.1 Sandaracinaceae bacterium
CCTTCGATAGATCTCGATCGGCGCCTGTCCGCCGGTTGCGGGATCAGGGAAGAGGTCGTGGACGGCGAGCACCCCGCCCTTCGCGACCTTCGCATGCCAGCCGGCATAGTCGGCGCGCGCTGCCTCGAAGCTGTGACCGCCATCGATGAAGACCATGCCGAGCGGCGTGCTCCACAGGCGCGCAGCGTGGCTGCTCTTGGCGACTAGCAGCACGGCGGTGTCTTCCAGCCCCGCAAGCTGCAAGGTTCGGCGCAATACGCGCAGCGTGTCCATCCGACCGGCCTCGGCGTCGAAGAGCTCGGGGTCCTGATATTCCTCTCCGGGCTGGTGCTCTTCGGAACCGCGGTGATGATCGACGCAGACCAACGTGCTCCCCGCTGCCTGCGCTCCGGCACCCAGGTACACGGACGACTTGCCACAGTAGCTGCCGATCTCGATCACCGGCCCGAGCTTTCCGTACTCGCGCGCCAGCTCGTAGAGGCGCAGGCCCTCGTCTTCGTCCAGGTAGCCCTTGCAGGCTCGCGCGAGCTTGAGCAGGCGTTCATCCATGGCTTGCACCTCTTCTCGCGCCGCTCTTGGCATTGCGCGCGGGTAAACACAACCCCTCTTGTCCGCCGCAAGCGTGGGCCGTGCGGCATTTTGCGCCGATGAACGCGCGGCAGCCGAAAGACCTGCGCGTTCTTCCGCTGCGGGCTACGCTTGACGGCTGCGACGGCAAAGGTCACACAGTGGCCCGCGCTCTGCCGCGCCCTGACCATGCCCCGATTTCGCTTCCCACGCTTGAGTGTTTTCGAGCGGCGGCGCGCCTGCAAAGCAGAGCTGGCCGCACAACCTTGGGCACGTGGCGCGGGCTTTGGCGTCGGCATATTGGGCATGATCCTGATCTGCCGCGCCGCCATGTTCGCAGTGGCGCGCCGCGATGGATTTCTCTTGTCGCTGCGCCCCGCGCATCTGGCTTGGGTCGGGCCGGCCCTCGCTCATGACCTCGCCGTCGCTGCCGCCGTCACGCTCCTGGTCGGCGCCGCGCTGCGGGTTGCACCCGTACGCCTGCGGCCCGCCGCCATCAGCTTCGGCTACGTCCTGCTCCTGACAGGCAGCCTGATCGGCATCACCTCGGTCCCTCTCTACGGCGCGCTACAGTCCACGCTCCAGCTCACGCAGCTGCTCTTGGCCGGCGGCGTGCGCGACCTGTCCGAGTCAGCCTTCGATGTCGTCCCCTGGCCAGTCTTCGTGGCTGGCTTCTGCGTGCTCTTTCTCGGCTGTTTTGCGACGCCGTGGCTTGCCGGGTTTGCGCTCGGCATCTTCCGGCGCCTCCGCAATCTACGCGCTGGCCTCACGCTCGCCGCCATTGGCTGCGCTCTCGGCATCGGGGCGTGGTTTGCGCCAGCCGGTGGCGCAGCGGGCCTCGAAATCGATCCGGTCTACGAATTCGTGGCCAGCGTCGGGCGCTACTACCTGCGCCGGCATGACGATCAAGCACGGATCGACATGCGCAACGCCCCCCACTTCACGAGCGCGCTCATCTACGGCACGAAGAAGCCCGTGGAGCCGTTGGACAAGCTGCTCGACGTCTCGAAGCTTCCGCGTAAGCGCGCCAACGTCGTGCTGATCGTGCTCGAGTCGGCGTCGGCAAATCAGGTCGGGCCCTGGGGCGGTCCACCCGAGACCACGCCCAGGCTCAATCAGCTCGTCCCGCATGCGCTGATCTTCGACGACTACTACACGGCAGCGCCGGTCTCGATGAAGTCGCTCTTCACCATGAGCTGCTCGTCGTATCCGCAGCCGCACCCCAACGCCGAAACCTATACCAACCCTGGCCTCGACTGCCTTTCGATCAGCGAGATCCTGAAGGGCCAAGGTTATCGCACCGGCCTCTTCCACGGCGGACGCTTCGCTTACACGCACAAAGACGAGTTCTTCAAGCACCGCAAGTTCGACGTGATGCGCGATGCCGAAACGCTGGTGCATCGCGCGCACTACCGCACCGTGCCCTGGGGCATCGACGACCGCGCTGTGATCGACGACGCCATCGACTGGCTCGACCACGGCAACCAGCAAACGCCCTTCTTCCTCAATGTCATCTTCCTGGCCCCGCATCACCCCTACGACCTGAGCGCCGGCCTGCCCACGCCCTTCGGCAACAAGACCGACCTGGATCGCTATCGCAACTCGACCCTCTTCATCGATTCTCAAGTCGGTCGACTCTGGGATTGGGCGAACCAGAAGGGCATAGCGGACGACACGCTCTTCGTCATCGTCGGCGATCACGGAGAGGCCTTCGGCGAGCATCCCGGTCACTTCATGCACGGCACGCGCATCTACGAAGAGGCCGCGCGCACGCCGATGATGCTGGTCAACCCGCAGCTCTTCCACGGCGCGCGCACCGACCGTGTCGGCAACCACGTCGATCTCATGCCTACCATCCTCGATGTGCTGGGCGTCCAGGATCCGCCGCGGCACCAGGGCGTGAGTCTCTTGCGCGGCTACCGCCCGCACATGATCTACTTCTACGCTGACTGGTATCGGCACTACCTCGGCCTGCGCGACGGCCAGTGGAAATACATCTACGAGCTCGACGGCGACAAGCACGAGCTCTTCGATCTCGACCACGATCGCGGCGAGAAGAACAACCTCGCGGCGACCAACCCGAAGCAGGTCGCAAGCTACCAGGAGCGAACACTCTCCTTCGAACGCTACTACCGCGAGCTGATCCCCAACTACGACCGCTACGTGCTCGCAAAGGCTGCCTGCCCGGGGCGCCCCGTCTGTTACTTGGACGAGATCAAACCAGTCTTGCAGTCAGGCACCTTGGCGAACAATCGCAACGCCGCCGGCTGGGACCTCGAGGTAGGCAAGCAGGTCTACAAGCGCGGCCTGGGCGTCGCGGCGCCGTCCATCCTCCGCTACAACATACACGGAGAACACTTCCGTAAGCTCAAGGGTGGAGTCGGCCACAACGCAGCGAACGGGCGTAACCCGAACAGCTCGCTCAAAGTGGCGGTCGAGGTCTATCTCGACGACAAGCTGATCTGGTCGAGCGGCAAGCTCAGCGCCGACGATCCTGCGACGGATTTCGACCTGGATGTCTCGGACGGGAACGTGCTCGAGCTGATCGGCCACGATGTCGACGGCGAAACCTGGCGCGACTGGATCAACTGGGTGAACGTCCGGCTGGAACGCTGAGCGGGAACGCCTGCCACGCGCGAGGTCGCAGCGGGCTTGCAAGCATGGCCGGTTGCAGCGGTAGGTGAGTGGCAGGTAAGTTACGCCGCTTGCCAGCCACTTGGAGGTCACCATGCAACGACTTTCGTCAGCCGACCACATCCGTTCGCGAACGTGCATCAGCCTGTGCGCGACGCTCCTGCTCAGCCTTGCTGTGCTCGGCACGAGCCGAACCGCCGCCGCCCAAGAGCTCGGCGCGCAAGGCCACGTGAGCTTCGGTATCGAACGCCTCTTTGGCTTCTACCTGGGCAGGCAATCGGTCCCCATCCGCAACACCAACGCGACTACGGACAGCGACTACACCGACTTCTCGTTGGGCTGGAACAATCCCCCGTCGGGTCTCACGGTCCCGCGCCTCGCCATCGACTACTTCATCGATGACCACTTCACCATCGGTGGCAGCTTCGGCGTCTACACGCGCTCGCGCGATGTGGCGGGCGCCAGCGGCAGCGACACCGGGATTCTCTTTGCAGCTCGTGGCGGCTACGCACTTCGCATCAGCCACGCAGTCAGCTTCTGGCCGCGCGCCGGTTTCACCTATTACACGGTCAGCGGCAACAACGCCCTGAGCCAGCCCAACAACCTCTTCGCGCTCACGCTGGAAGGCATGTTCACCTTCGCGCCAAGCGAGAGCTGGGCGTTCCTGGTCGGACCAACGGTCGACGTGAGTCTCAGTGGCCGGGTGAACGGCCAGGACCTGAGCGAGCACAGCTTCGGAATCATGGCGGGCCTGGTGGGCTGGATCGGCCGCTGAGATCGCACCTACAAGGTGCGCGCTGGTGTGACAAAAGACACTGCCAGAAGCATTTTTCGATGTCTCTTGATTGGGATTCTAGATACCGACCTCGGACTCGAGTAGAGTGACACGGCTTATTCCTGGGGAGTGGCGACCCTCTTTCAACGTTGGAGACGACATGAAGGCTACGAAATTGAGCAGTGGACTGCTGGCGATGTGCTTCTTGCTCTCGCTCGCTTTGTTGGCTTGCAAGAGCGACAAGAAGACGACGGCAACGCATGATGGTGGCACGGCGGACTCCGGCGCCAAGGCCGATAGCGGAGCCGGAGCCCCGAAGAAGGATGGCGGCTCGAAGGACGCTGGCCTCATCACCGCGGCTGAATGCAAGCTCAAGGCGACCGGCGCGTCGACCACTTGCACCACCTGCACCTGCGCGAAAGACCCAGTAGCCGCATCGACCTGCGACGCTTCCTGCTGGGCGTTTGCAGGATGTATCGCGCGCGCCTGCGCCGCGGACAAGGCTTGCGCCGTGAAGGAGTCCACTGGCAAGTGCAAGGCTGAGGGCTTGGTGAAAGACGCCCTTGCGCACGCGACCTCAGCCCTCACGGCCGTCGGCGCCTGCTCGACGGAGTGCGCAAAAGAGCTCGGCCTGGTGCCCCCACATGCCGATGGCGGAACGCCGCACCCGGACGCTGGCACGCACGCCGACGCCGGCCACTGATTCACAACCTTCTCTGAACGGCATGCGCCGCCCCGGGTCACCGCGGGCGGCGTTTTCCGTTCTGGGCCGAGGCAAGCACGCCACGCTCTGCCCCACACTCTGCTCGTGAGGAGGATTTTTTGGCAGGACGAAAGCCGCTATGAGCCATTTTTCGACAGCTCTTGAGTCAGAGCGTGTCGATGGGCTGCTCGGTGTGCCGCTGCTCGGTGTGCCGAACGATGCGCTCGTTGCGCAGCAAGAAGGTCCACTTGTGGGCCGTCACGATGTCGGGTTCAGTCTCGCCGGTGGGCAGGATGTCTTTGAAATCGCAGGTCACGCTCCAGCAATCAGCATCGCTCAGGCGTGGAGTGAGGCACTCACTGAGCACGACCTTGGACCTGCGAAACGAGGCTCTCAGGTAGGACTCGACGTTCTTCCAGGTGTCAGTCGGCAGGGGCCCGCAACGCTGCTCGAGTGCGGCCTTGGCTGCACGCACATGCGCCAAGCGGGCCTTCTCGGCTTGGTCCATGCGCTTTTCGATCTCGTCAGCATGCATGGTGTAGATGGCCTCCATGTATTGACGCGAGATATGCATCCGGCTCGCCACGCCGCCCATCAGCTCTGCTTCGCTGCGGTCTTTGTTCTCCTTGGCGGCGAGCATCTTGAACGCCTGGTCGAAGGCTCGGTCCTCGAACGCCCTGAGCTCGCTGCGCATGTCTTCGAAACGCGCGCGCACCTCTTCGACCTCGACCGGAACTGCATCGACCAGCGCATCTTCGGCGGCCAGCGCATCGAGCGGTGCAAAGAGCAGCGTGAGCTTGTCGATACGCCCGCGCGCCTCCTCGAAGCGCTTCTTGCGCAGCGTCTTGGCCGTGTCGTCCATCACGGCTTTGATCTTCGAGAGCGCGCCGGCGATCTGCGAAGCGCGTTCTTCCGCCTTTCGCTTCTGCTCGGTGGCCATGGCTTGCTTGCGACGCTTCTCTCCCACCGTGCGGGTCGGGTCACCGCGAACCACTTCGACCACGACCGTGGGCACGGGCATATCTTCGTGCCGGGCGTCCGGGCCGACCCGACGCGGAATGCAGGTCTCCTTGATGCGTTCGAGGATGCCGCAGCGTGCTGGCTGATAGCCCAGGAACGCGCCTTCGAGCGGGATCCTGTAGATGCCCTCGGGCGTGTCCTCGGTCGCGGCGACCAGCACGGTGCTCTTGCCCACTCGCCCGATCAGCTCTGGATCAGCCACGGCGAAGAGCAAACCGTAGGCCTGTTTAGGGAGCCGCAGCTCGAACGTGGGTAGCTTGCCATCAACCCAATAGCGAGCGTCGACCGACTTGCAGCTCCCGCCCCCGCGCAGCTCGTGGCTGCAGTGGTCTCGCGGGAAGATTTCGACGCCGCGGACGGCGGCGGGCTCGGCAGCCTCTACCAACACAGACACCGCGACGCTGGCCTGGTCGCCCTGAGGAAGCTCGATCTTGCCGGTTTCACGCGCGAGGTGCAGATCCGCGAAGTCGACTCCGAGCGCAGTGAGGATGACGGGCGCGGCAAGAATCGCTGCACCCACCGCGAGCGCGCCTGCGACGACGGCGAGCTTGCGTCCGCTACGCGCAACCAGAGTCGGCCGCGCAGCGAAGATCACGCCGGCACGCAGCGCATCCTTGCACACGTCCTCCAAGCGATTGGCAGCGATGTGCACGATGGGCATGTCCGGCAGCTCGTCCGGATGCTCACGGCAGTGCTCCAAGTGCTTGGCAAGCGCAGTCACCGAGCGCCGCACTTGGGTCGCGTCGGTGAAGCCGCGCGTGTAGCTCTCGATGAGCTTTACGATGGCGGGGGCTTGCGCTTTTCGCAGCGCCTGCACGAAGTCGCGGACCCGCTCTTGGATCTCCTCGATCCGCGCCGGCTCGATCACACTCGTGCGCTCAGGCTGCAAGCCTCTGGATTTTACACGAGCGCTCCGTCTCACGCGAAAGCTCCGCACGTTCGCACCGGCGCGGGATCAGCCGCTGGCTTCTCGCCGTTTTCTTCGAGCTGCACACAGCGTGAGTTAGCGTGGTCCTCGTGCCTACATCTAGCTCAGCACGAAGCTTGGTCCGCTCTGCCATCGCGGCGCCCAGAACGACGCCCTCGCCGATCATCAAGTGGGTCGGCGGCAAGTCACGCATCCTCTCGCAGCTCGTCCCGCTCTTGCCGAAAGGCCACAAGCTAATGCGGCACGTCGAGCCCTTTGTGGGCGGCGGAGCGCTCTTCTTTGCTCGTAGACCCGAGCGCGCGCTGCTCTGCGACGTAAACCCTGCGCTGATCGGGACGTATGAAGCGGTGCGTGACCAGGTCGAGCACGTCATCGTCAAGCTCCAGCAGCTCAGCGCCAATCACAAGGCTGAGAGCTACTACGAGGTTCGCCATCGTTACAACCACGGCACGCGCATCACGCCCGCCGAGCGCGCAGCGATGTTCGTCTATCTCAACAAGACCTGCTTCAACGGCCTGCATCGCGTCAACAGTCGCGGCGAGTTCAACGTGCCCGCTGGTCGCTACGAGAACCCTCGCATCCTGGACGTAGAGCTCTTGCACGCTGCAAGCGAAGAGCTGCAGAAGGCCGAGCTGAAATGCTCGGGCTTCGAGCACCTCCTGGACAGCGCCATGCCCGGCGACTTCGTGTACTTCGATCCGCCCTACGAGCCGGTCTCACGCACCGCTAGCTTCACCGCCTACAGCCAGGGCGGCTTCGACCGCGACGACCAAACCCGCCTGCGCGACGTCTTCACCGAGCTCGACCGCAGACGCTGCAAGCTCATGCTCAGCAACAGCGACGTGCCCTTCATCCGCGAGCTCTACGGCAAGTTCCGCATCGACCTGGTCGCTGCGCCCCGCGCCATCAACTGCGACGCCAAGAAGCGCGGCCTGGTGAGCGAGGTCGTGGTCCGCAACTACTGAGATGCTGCTGACGGCGGCCGCTGCAAACGAGCTCAATCTCGGTACACGCGCGGCACTCGTGCCGAGAGGTTGGTGATCACTTCGTAGGGGATGGTGCCGGAGGCTTGGGCGAGCTCGCGCGCGCTGATCTCGGCTTTCCCTTGCTGACCCATCACCACGACTTCGTCGCCGACCTCGACTTCGGGCAACTCGGTCACGTCGAGGCAGGTGAGGTCCATGGCGACTGCGCCCACGATCGGCGCACGCTGGCCGCGCACCAGCATCGAGCCGCGATTGCCAGCGGCACGCAAGAGGCCGTCGCCGTAGCCGATGGCGACGGTGGCGATGCGCGAGTCGCGGCTGGTGCGAAAGGTCGCGCTGTAACCGACGGGCGCGCCTCTGGGCAGGTCGCGCATCGCGATGATCTGCGAAAGCACGCGCATCGCAGGCATCAGGTCTTCGCCGACCTCGGGCAGCGGTGCAACGCCGTAGAGCGCAAGACCAACGCGCACCAAGTTGTAGTGGGTGTCGGCGTTGCTCGTATAGGTCCCGGCGCTGTTGGCAGCGTGGATGAAGCGCGGGTTGTGGCCGTGCGCGCGCAGGCGAGCTTCGACCTGCGCGAAACGTTCCAGCTGCAACGCCGTCATCTCCGGATCGCTGTCGGCGCTTGCGAGGTGAGTCATCAAGCCTTCGATGCGCAGCGAAGGCAGGTGATCGAGGCCGGCCAGAACGCTCGGCAGCTCGTCGAGTGAGACGCCCAGACGCGCCATGCCGGTGTCGACCTTCAAGTGGATCCGCACCGGTCGACCCTCCGCGGCACGCACGAAGGCTTGAGCCTGTCCAAGCTCGTAGACGACCGGCGTCAGACCGGCGCGCAGCACCTCGGCGTGATCGCGGCCGTAGACGCCGTTGAGCACCAGGATGGGCACCTCGACCTGCGCAGCACGCAGCGCGAGACCCTCCTCGACCAAGGCCACGCAGATGCCATCGACACCGCTTTCTTCCAAGCGATGGGCAACCGGGATCAGACCGTGGCCGTAGGCGTCGGCCTTGACCACTGCATAGACCTGGGCGTGGCCGGCGCGACTGGCGCGACCCACCACGGAGCGCACGCAACCGAGGTTGTGCGCGATCGCCGACAGGTTGACCTCGGCGAAAGTGGGGCGCGACCCGGGACGCTGGCGGGAGCTGGAGACCGCGTGGGCGGGCGCCGGCATGGCTTCGGACCACATCCTGCGTTTGCTAGCTGTGGATGGAGCCGCCGTCAAGGAAGCGCAGCCGGATGGACCGTCCGCACGGGCGAAAGAGCATCGGGCAACCCGGCGGGTTCTCCGGCTTTTGCGGATTTTGCGGCGAAGCAAAGAGCCGGGCTGACAAGCGTGCGGCCTGTGCATAAGCTCCCGCCATGCGCATCGAGGTCAACGGCGAGGCGAGAGAAGTCGCCCCGCAAACCACGGTTTCTTCCCTCTTGCGTGAGCTTGGCGTGGGGGACGGGCCGGTCGCGGTGGAACGCAACCACGAGATCGTGCCGCGCGCCACCCACCAGACGGCTGTGCTGAACGATGGCGACCACCTGGAGATCGTGCACTTCGTGGGCGGAGGTTGAATTGGAGCTTCGGACCATGAGTGAAACGCTGGATATCGGCAGCTACAAGCTGCGTTCCCGTCTGATCGTCGGCACCGGCAAGTACAAGAGCCTGGAGGAGACCAAAGCTGCACTCGAAGCTTCGGGCGCCGACATGGTGACGGTCGCGGTGCGCAGGCTCGACCTGAAAGCCAGCGGTGGCGACTCCCTGATCAACTACCTGAAGGAGCGCGCTTACACGCTCTTGCCCAACACGGCGGGCTGCTACACAGCGGAGGATGCCGTGCGCACCTGCCTTTTGGCGCGCGAGCTAGGCATCGCAGGGCTGGTCAAAGTCGAAGTGCTCGGCGATCCCAAGACGCTCTTTCCGGACGTAGTGCAGACGCTGGAAGCCTGTCGCATCTTGATCAAAGAGGGCTTCACGGTGCTGCCCTACACCAACGACGACCCGATCACGGCCAAGAAGCTGCAGGACATCGGCTGCGCCGCGGTGATGCCGCTGGCCGCGCCGATCGGTTCGGGCCTGGGCATCCGCAACCCTTACAACCTGGAGATTATCCGCAACACCATATCGCTGCCCATCATCGTGGATGCGGGCGTGGGCACTGCCTCGGATGCCGCGGTGGCGATGGAGCTCGGCTGCGACGGTGTGCTGATGAACACCGCGATCGCTGGTGCGCGCGAGCCCGTCCGCATGGCGCGAGCGATGCGCTTGGCCGTGGAGGCAGGGCGCGAAGCGTTCCTTGCAGGACGCATCGAGCGGCGTCTCTACGCGACGGCGTCGAGCCCACTGTCTGGCGTGATCGGCTCGAAGGTCGGCTGAGCCGAGCGCGCTCGGAGAAGCGCATGTTCGACCTCTACCTCATCACCGATCCCGAGACGGCCGGCGGTGTCGCGCAAGCCACCGCGGAGGCCTTGGCTGACGCACCAGGCCCGCGGGTCGCGGTGCAGCTTCGCGCCAAACACCTACCCGCGGCGCAGCTGCTCGCGCTCGCCTACGAGCTGCGCGAAATCACGCGACGAGCAGGCGCCCTACTCTTCATCAACGACCGAGCCGACATCGCACGCGTCGTTGCAGCTGATGGCGTCCATCTTCCGAGCACGGGTCTGCCCGTCGCAGCCGCGCGTGAGGCCGTCGGGCCAAGCGTGCTGGTCGGCGTGTCCTGCCACGATCGCGCAAGCCTGGAACGAGCCGCTGCAGACGGTGGGGATTTTGCAACACTGAGCCCGGTCTTCGCTGTGCCTGGCAAGGGAAAGCCGCTCGGAATCGCTGTTTTTGGCGCCCTGGCACGGGGCGCGAAGCTGCCTGTCTACGCGTTGGGGGGCGTGCGGGCCGACCACGCAAGTGCGCTGCGAGCACATGGCGCGCATGGGTTGGCCGTGATCCGAGCGGTGTGGAGCGCCGAGGATCGACGCCGAGCGGTAGCAGGCTGTCTCGACGCGCTGAGTCGACCCGGAAGTTGACAGGCTTGCCTGC
>JADGRG010000350.1 GCA_017881145.1 Sandaracinaceae bacterium
AGGACCCTGCGCGCTACAGCAAGTGCTTCGTGGGTGGCTACTACTTGAGCGGCGACCTGGTGCGTCGCGACGCCGATGGCTACTTCTGGTTCGTCGGTCGATCGGACGACGTGATCAAGACCGCCGGCTTGGGTGGTGAGCGGAACCCTCTGCGTGCGCCCGCTGGTCAACACGACCTTGGCTGCGGACCATCGCGTCACCGACGGCCATCTCGGCGCGCGCTTTCTGGCGCTCGTCGACTCGCTCTTACAGGATCCCGGAAAGCTATGAATGCCGACGAAATCCGTGCGCTCGTGTTGAGACGGCTAGCCGAGATCGCGCCGGAGGCCGACCTTGCGAACCTGGACCCTACCGTGGACATTCGCGATGCGCTCGACCTCGACTCCATGGATTTTCTGCGCCTTGCCACCGCAGTGCATGAGTCGCTTGGCGTGGACATCCCGGAGTCAGACTACCGTAAGATCTCGACGCTGCAAGGCTGCATTGACTACCTGACATGTTCGACAGGAACTTGAAATGTCGGCGCTTCGTGCGTGGAGCTTGTGCTAGGGTCCGGCCAGCCTGGAGATCAGCATGAAGAACCCGCAACGTCACTTGCCGCGCGTGCTCGGTGTGCTCGGGCTCTTGTTCGTGGTGGCTCAGCTCGTGCCCTACGGCCGAGACCACGCTAATCCCAAGGTCACGAAGGAACCCGCCTGGGACAGCCCACAGACCAGGGAGCTGGCTCGCCGCGCCTGCTTCGACTGCCACAGCAACCTCTCGCGTTGGCCCTGGTATTCGAACATCGCGCCAGTGTCGTGGCTGGTCGAGAGCGACGTGCACGAGGCTCGTCACAAGCTCAACTTCAGCGAGTTCGACAAGCCGCAGAGGAAGGCGAGCGATGCCATCGACGAAGTTCGCGAGGGCGGTATGCCGCTCTGGTTCTACACGATGATGCATGGCGAGGCGCAGCTCTCGCCGGCCGAGCATGAAGCTCTCATCAAAGGTCTGGAGGCCACCTTCGGCAGCGCTGAGCCTGGTGCCAACGGCAAGCACCACGACGAGCACGGCGAGCACTGAACCGGGCCAGCGCTACCCGCTCTGCAGCCCTTAGCTGCAGAGCTCAACCCTCACTGGTACGGTGCGAAGTCGGCTGCGCGGACGGTGGCGCAGTCGAAGCTCTGCGTGTTGTCGCCGAGCCGCACCATCGAGGTGCGGGGGCCAGGGCTCACCGAACGGTCGAGCTTCACGGCTAACGGACCCCAGCTCGGATTCTCGCGCGGGTGCTGCCAAATCGGGGCGGGTGGCGGAGTTTGGCCGGCCTGCAGGATGTGGAAGTTGGGGACGTTCTGATCGACGAAGTTCGCATTGGCCGCGCTGCAGGGCGTGCCGTCTTCGAGCACGCAATCGATGGCGCGCGAAGGAATGGTGGGGCTCGACTCGCCGTCGCCGACGCCGTGCAAACAGGCGTCTTGGATCTTGACGTGGCCACCCAAAGCCATGCGCAGGCCGATGTAGACGATGCTCGCTCCCTGCAGACCAAAGGCAGCTTCACCTAGCCCAAGCGGTGCGGCGCTGCGGACCCATGGACCGCCCGAACCACACTTGTACGGCTCAGGTGGCACAGGGCCGTTCTTGGAGACGCGAACGGTGACACCCGCGTGGTGATCGTCGTCCTGATCCGGAAAGCACTTGACGCCGGTTCCGCCCGGACACGCGAACTTCGCCGTCTGGTCCCAGGTCGGCCAGGTAGCCTCGGGGTTCGGCAGATCGATACCGACCAAGTACGTGACCTTCGCAAACGAGAGAATGTCGCCAGGAGAAAAGCCCGTCGTGCTCGAGGTGGTGCGGAAGATCGGCATGTCCTTGGCATCCCACATCGCGTCGGGGAACTCGATCTGGATGACCTTGCATACCGAGTCCACCCACAACGCCGGCAAGCGCGTGCCACAGGTTCGCAGGCTGGCGTGGCCACCGGAGCCGTCGGTGCAGATATCGTCGAGCGACGCGAGGAAGTAGATGGTCAGCTTGCCGCGGCCTGGGTCCGTGAGCGACGAGGACGCGGGGTTGACCTCGTCATGCCACCACACGTCGAACTCGGACTTGAGCGCGAAGATGCCCTCGGCGTTGGGCTTGCAGATGCCGTCCTTGGGGATGCTCGACGCGCACATGACCGCTGGACCGCCGCCGTCTGGGCCGTTGAGCAGGCTGCCGTTGATAGGGCCGATGCCCGTACCGGCAGCACCCGCGGCGCTGGCACCGCCTGCCGAGCTACCAGCGCCGGAGCCTGAGATCGTCGACGAAGACCCTGACTCGCCCGCGTTGGCCGCGCCTGCGCTCCCGCGGGGCGTAATGCTCCCGGTCTGGCTCTTCACGGTGCCGGAAGGCGCCGTGTTGAGCGAGCACGCGGCTGCCAGAAGGCCCGAGCACGCGCACAACACCAGAAAACGCATTGCTGCCGTGCGATGCGCTGTCGCCAAGGAGCTCATCGGTAAGTCACTGTACATCCTTTGCGCGCCCGGTGCACGGGTCACTAACGAGTTGTAATGGAAGCTGTGTCGGCCTCCAACTTCGGCAACATGTTCAGCATGGCCGGCGCGCCGCCGGTTATTCCCTAGATAGAAACGCGCTGCCGGACCATCGACTCGTTTCATCTCTCGGGGTCTGCCCGCAGGGCTGGTGGAGAACTAAACAGGAACGCATGGAGCGCGGTCCAGGCGTCTCTGCGTAAAGAGCGATGCTGTTTGAGTTACGAGCGCGCAGCGTACTTGCGCAGAGCGCCGCCGATGGCGGACTGCAGTGCGAGCTTCAGCGGCAGGGTCCCGAAGGGAATCTGCGACTCGACCTCGATGGTGTAGTCGAGCGTGGCTTTGCCGTCGTGTTCGGAGAAGCGCATCGTGCCCAGTTGGTGCTTGAGGAAGCCGCCCTTGGTGACGCGGTATTCGATCAAGCTGTTCTTCTCGAATTTGGTGATCGTCTCTTCGACGGCGACCGGCCCGATGCGCATGCGCCGCACCGACCCGACTCCGTTCGGGTTGCCGGGGTCTTTGGCGTCGACGATGCGCTTGATCGGCACACCGTAGAGCGGTCCGAGGTTCTCGGGCTTGCTCAGAAACTCGAACACGGTGCCTAGCGGCTGCGAGAAGTCTTGAGTGATGGAGACGGTTTGGCGTGCCATGAAACGATCCTCCGGTGGGCGCAATGTACCCGAGACCGCAGCCGAGAACACCCTGCCTGCGATGCGCAGGCCAGAAGGGCGACTTTCGTAGAGCCTAACGGGAGCCGCTGACGCACCGCCGCAGCCGTGGGCTGCAGCCAAGGGTGAGTCAGCGGCTCACCGACAGGTCATCAGGCTCCGATCGCCGCACGCACGCGCTCGATCAGGGCCTTGGACTGGGTCAGTCCGAGGTCGAGCACGAGCGCGACGAACTTGCTCTCGGCATCACCGCGCATCGGCGCAGCGGCCACCGCACGGGGTGCTGCTGCCTTGACGGTAGCCGCCGCACGCGGCGCTGCTGCCTCGCCGGCAACCGGCTTGGCCTTGGCGATGGTCATGCCCATCTTGCGAGCGTTGGCGCGCACCACATACACCTGAGCTGCGCTGAGCTTCATGCCCAGGGCCTTGCCCTCGGCGATGACGTCGGCCGCGCTCATGGTGCCCGGCAGCGAGCGCACGAACGCTGACTTGTTCATGCGTCCGGTGCTGGTGCTCGGTGCGAGTGCAGGCGAGGCGCTCGCAGCCTTGTTGACGGCAGGCTTGTCGCCGCGGCGACGTGCGATCGCTCGGATGGCGTGCACGTCGGTGCGCTGCAGGGTGATGCCTTGGGCCTTCGCCTTGGCGATCACATCGGCTGAGGGCATATCGAAAGGCAAGCCGCGTACGAACGCTGACTTGTTGGGCTGGGTCTTGGACGGACTGGGTGAGGTCTTCTTCCTAGGCATGCGAACACGTTCTCCGATGTTTGGCCGCAACTCACCGCGCAGCCAATACTCGGGCACGCGGCGTCCCCCCGACGCGGCGCGCCAATAAGAGCATACAGACCGCGCCTGTGCAATGCCGATGTACAGATCCCGGGAACTTACAGATCCGCTCGCCCTACTGCTCCTGCATGAGGTCCAGCTCGATCCCAGCTCACGCGAGGTTCACCCGAGGCTCACCTCGGCCAGGCGCGCCAGGGCGTCGAGACTTGAAACACCCGCCGCAACTTCCGATCATCGCGGATCGATAAGATCCGAAAGCCAGAGCGCCAGACCGCCAGACCGCTAAGCGTGTAGGACCGGCCCTGACAGACGCCACCCCGAGGGACGCATGAGCCCAGAGCTCCATCTCGATCGCCTCTGGCCCATCGGCCTCGTCCCAGCCCCGATCACGGCTTTTCTCCAGCCCGGATTTCGGCCGACCGTCGAGTGGCTGCCTCGGCTTGGCTTCGGCGCGTTTCTGGCAGATCCCTTTGGGGTCGCGCGAGGCGACGGGCTCCACGTGTTTGCCGAAGCCTACGACTACGCCGCGCGTCGGGGGCGCATCGTGTCGACGCTCTTCGATGGCGCAAGCTGGATGCCATGAGCTTTCCGAATGCTCGTTCGCCGAGGTAGCACGCAGGCGCATCGAACCCTGGGACCCCAGCTATAGCCTCGGCTTTCACACGCTGGCTGGCGCAGCCCGGGGTGACGCTGGTGGACGGTCTGCGACCCTCACGGTTTGCCCCGACTGCGCGCCGCCTGCTCGCGGCGATCGTGTCTTCGGTGTAGTCAGCGGCGCGGCGTCGTCCGTGTTCACGCATGGGCCAGCCCGCTGCTGCACGAGTCCTGGCTGACGCTCCATGCGGCGGATGGACGCCGACGGCGCACGCAGCGCGACCGAAGGGCGGCCGACGCTCTGCGCTGGCGATGCCGCCAGATCCGCGCGGGCAAGTGCGCGCAATCATTGCGGCGTGCCGCCGGCACGGAAGTTGAGTTTAGGCCGGGCATGGTCGCCACGGTTCATACGGGAACGCTCTCGGGCATCGAAGCACACGGCGTGTTGGTCGAAGTGAGCCAGGTGCGTGGTTTGCCTGGCTTCGACATCGTCGGGCTGCCGGAGGCTGCACTGCGCGAGAGCCGTGTGCGGGTGATGGCTGCGCTCGTCAACAGCGGCTACAAGCTGCCCGACCGGCGTTTCGTGGTCAGCCTCGCGCCGGCCGACTTACGCAAGTCCGGCGCGTCGTTCGACCTGGCGATCGCCATCGCGCTCTTGGCGGCTTGCGGTCTGTGTGCACCGAACTCGCTCGAGCACACGCTGATCCTCGGCGAGCTTTCCCTGGAAGGCCGCCTGCGCCCGGTGCGCGGCATCCTGGCTCAGCTGCGCAGCGCCCGCGCACGCGGGCTGGCGACGGCCATCGTCCCAGCCGACGACGCGAGCTGGGCGGGGCTCGTCTCCGGTGTGAAGTCGCACCTCGCGACGCACCTGCGCGAGGTCGTGGATCTGCTCGAGGGCGTGGCTCATCTGCCGTGTGCGCGTGCGCTCGACGTCGTGCCGGCGCCGACTCTCAGCGAAGACCTCCGCGACGTCTGCGGACAGGAAGCCGCCAAGCGTGCGCTGGAGGTCGCAGCTGCTGGCGGCCACAACCTCTTGATGGTGGGGCCACCCGGCACCGGCAAAACCATGTTGGCGAGTCGCTTGCGCGGCATCCTGCCACCGCCGGACGAGGAAGCTACCTTGGAGATGGCAACCATCGCCAGCGTCGCCGGCGTGGAGCGCAGACCCGAGCATGGCTTCGTGCGCCCTCTGCGCGCGCCACACCACTCCTGCAGCGAAGCCGCGCTGGTGGGTGGCGGCGATCCGATTCGTCCCGGCGAAGTGACGCTCGCACACGGCGGCGTGCTCTTTCTCGACGAGCTGCCGGAGTTTCGCAGGAACGTGATCGAAGCGCTGCGACCGACCATGGAATCGGGCGTGGCCGTCATCGTGCGCGCTCGTCAACGCGTGGTGATGCCGGCACGTCCGCTGGTGGTCGCCGCCATGAATCCCTGCGCGTGCGGCTATGCCGGCGACAAGAAGCGGGTGTGTCGCTGCTCCTTCGAGCAAGCGCAGCGCTACCGCGCTCGCGTCTCCGGT
Organism: Sandaracinaceae bacterium; assembly: GCA_017881145.1. Taxonomy (GTDB): domain Bacteria; phylum Myxococcota_A; class Polyangia; order Polyangiales; family JAFGIB01; genus JADGRF01. The sequence continues at coordinate 6,074 of JADGRG010000350.1, forward strand.
CCGGTGGTGGATCGCTTCGACATCCACGTGCAGCTGCCCTCCGTCTCGGTGGCGACGCTCGACCGCGGCTCCCGCGGCGAGGCCAGCACCGTCGTGCGTGAACGCATCACCAACGCCCGAGCCTGCGCACTCGCCCGCGAGAGCAGAACGGAAGCGAAGCCCGATCTGCAAGCGTTGGCTTCGCACCTCGACGACGCTGGGCGAAAGCTGCTGGTGCGCAGCATCGACGCGCTGGGTCTCTCGCTGCGGGCCTACGGCAAGGTGCTCAAGATCGCGCGCACCATCGCAGATCTTGCCGGCAGCGATGCCGTGAGCAGCGCTCAAGTCGCCGAAGCGATCCAATACCGCCTGCTCGATCGCGACGCCCCAACACCTCGCAACGCAGGCCAGCGCACAGCTCAGTTTTGAGCAGAACAGCGCGCACCCAAGCTCCGAGCAAATCCGCTCGCTAGACCCTGGAGACGACGATGACCGTGAAAGAGAAAGTAAAAGCCGTCAAAGATGCCATTGCCAACATCGAGAAACTCTTCGGTAAAGGCGCCATCATGGCGCTCGGTGAGCGCCGCGCCGAACAAGTACCCGCCATCGCCACAGGCTGCCCTTCGCTCGACCGCGCCCTCGGTTGCGGCGGCTACCCGCGCGGACGCATCGTCGAGGTCTACGGCCCCGAGGCAAGCGGCAAGACCACGCTCACGCTGCACGCCATCGCGGAATGCCAGCGCGCCGGCGGGGTGGCCGCCTTCATCGACGCCGAGCACGCTCTCGATGTGCATTACGCCAAGGCGCTCGGCGTGGACGTCGACCAACTGCTGGTGAGCCAACCCGACACCGGAGAGCAAGCGCTCGACATCACGGAAGCCTTGGTGCGCAGCGGCGGCGTCGACCTGTTGGTGATCGACTCGGTCGCAGCACTCGTGCCGCAGGCCGAAATCGACGGCGAGATGGGAGACCAGCACATGGGCCTGCAAGCACGCTTGATGAGCCAAGCCCTGCGCAAGCTCACCGGCGTCACACACCGCACCGGCACCACCATCATGTTCATCAATCAGTTGCGCATGAAGATCGGAGTGACCTTCGGCTCACCGGAGACCACCACCGGCGGACACGCGCTCAAGTACTACGCCTCGGTGCGCCTGGACATCCGCCGCATTGGGCCGGTGAAGAACGGCGAAGAGATCTGCGGCAACCGCACGCGCGTGAAGGTGGTGAAGAACAAGCTCGCGCCGCCCTTCCAGACCACGGAGTTCGACATTCGCTACGGCATCGGCATCGACGCGCTTGGCGACTTGCTGGACAGCGCTGTGGAGCGCGACATCGTCAAGAAGAACGGCGCCTACTACGCGTACGAAGGCACCAGCCTCGGCCAAGGCCGCGAGCGTGCCCGCGAGGCGCTGAAGGCCGATGCCGAAATGCGCGAGCGGA
>JADGRG010000351.1 GCA_017881145.1 Sandaracinaceae bacterium
ATCCTGTCACGCTCGTTATCCGGAGGGGGTATGCACATCCAGAGACACGTGGGGCGGTGGATTCTGCTTGTGGCGTGGTGGATCACTGCCGGCGGTTCGGCACACGCGGAGGATCGACCGCCGTTCGTTCCGGACGCGCTGGTCCCGTGGATTCCGTGGGTGCTTGCCGAGGATACCGAACGAATGTGCCCAAAGGCGGGCACGACGGTCACCTGCTGGTGGCCGACGTCGCTCGGTCTCGAGCTCTCGGCAACCGGCGGTCGCTTCGACGCGGAGGTCTTGGCAGACCGAGAGATCACCGTGCCCCTCGTCGGCAGCGCCGGCCGATGGCCGCAGGATGTACGGCTCGACGGTAAGCCCGCGGTGGTGTTGCAAGTAGGCGGCCGGCCCGCTGTCGTGCTGACCCCGGGCGCGCATCGTCTCAGTGGGCGCTTCACGTGGCACGGTTTGCCCGAGAGTCTGCTGGTGCCCAGTGCCACGGCGCTTGTCGCGCTGTACATCGATGGCAAGGAGGTTGCACGACCTCGCCGCGACGCACAGGGCACGCTGTGGCTGGCCAGCGGAGAACGTGAAGGACGCGAAGATGACCGGTTCTCGCTCGAGGTCTCGCGCAAGATCTCCGACGACGTCCCGCTTTCCATCATCACGCGCCTCGCGCTTCGCATCGCCGGACGGTCGCGAGAGATTGATCTCGGCAGTGTTCTGGTCCCGGGCACGACTCCCATCTCGCTCAAGTCGGACCTTCCCGTGCGCTTACACGCAAACGGACAGCTACGTGTCCAGGCTCGAGCCGGCACGTTCTCGGTGGAGATCACGGCGCTCAGTCAGAGTTCACCCAATACGTTGAGCTATCGATCGCCGATCGCCGAGTGGCCCGATCATGAAACCTGGGTGTGGCAGGCCGATGATGCGCTGCGCCAGGTCACCATCAAGGGCGTGCCCGGAGTGGACCCCGCGCGCACCGAGCTGGCGCAGGACTGGCGCGCGTTTCCCGCCTACTTCGTGCGCCCCGGCGCTGTCATGCAACTGGAGACCTTGCGCAGAGGCGAGCCAAACCCACCGCCGAACCAGCTCTCGCTCACGCGACAGCTGTGGCTCGATCTCGACGGCCGCGGCTACACCGTGAAGGACGAGGTCACCGGCAGCTTGCGTGAGCGCTTTCGGCTGGATCTGCTCGAAGGCAAGCTGGGTCACGTGGCGGCTGAACAAGAAGACCTCTTGATCACCGATTCGCCGCTCGGAAAATACCCAGGGGTGGAGCTGCGCACCAGCGAACAGAAGCTCACAGCGGAGTGGCGCGCCGATGATCTGATCAGCTCGCTGCCGGCCGTCGCGTGGTCGGAAGACGTGCAGTCGTTGCGCACGGTGCTTCATGTCGGGCCTGGCTTCACGCTGCTCGCGGCGAGCGGGGTCGATCACGTGAGCGACACGTGGATAGCCAGCTGGAACTTGTTCAACTTCTTCTTCGTGCTGCTCGTGACGCTCGGCATCGGCAGACTGGTGGGCAAGGGCTGGGCGGTGCTCGCTCTGGTGACTCTGGCGGCCCTACACGGCGAGACCTCGGCGCCGTATGGCGTGTGGTTCTTCCTGCTTACGACCACGGCGGTGATCACGCTGCTGCCGGTAGGTATGATGCGCAACGCGACCCAGGCCGCCTGGTGGGCCAGCGTGGTCGCGCTGCTGCTGGTGGCGGCGCCGTTCGCGGTCGACCAACTGCGAGCCGCGATCTACCCGCAGCTGGCGCGCGAACAGTATGGGTCGGGGACTTCGCTGCGGTTCGAGGAGCCGCCACCCCCACTGCCCGCGTCAGCGGCGCCGAACGTTGAGGCCGTACCGAAGGCCCGCGACAACAAGCGCAGCGCGGCGCCGATGCAGCAGGCCCTCGAGAGTGCAGCGTCGGAGTCGGAAGCGACGCCTGAATGGCTCGCGGGTGCCTACTCATCACGCGCCGCCAAGCTCGGCCAAGACCCCAACGCAGTCGTGCAGACGGGCCCGGGTGTGCCGACTTGGCACTTCAGATCGTACGAGCTGCGTTGGTCCGGACCTGTGCGGAAGGATCATCGGATTGCGCTGTGGCTCGTGCCTCCCGCCGGCAATCGCTTGCTTTGCATCGTGCGCGTGATCTTGATGGGCCTGCTGGCGTTCGCGTTGATCAGGCACGCTCGCAGAGTGACGCCACCGCGAACCTCGCCCCCACCGAGCGGGCCCAGCACCGGAGCGCAAGCCGCCACCGTCGGTGCAATGTTGTGCATGGCGTGGTTTGCGCACGCCTCCGTGGCCCGTGCCGATACCCCGAGCCCCGAGCTGCTGCGAGATCTGCACGCGCGGCTCATTCGCGATGCGGATTGCGAGCCCAACTGCGTGCTGGTGCAGCAACTCGACCTCAAGGTCGATGAACGCATGCTAACCATGCAACTCGAGGTGCACGCTGGCGCGCTGACCAGCGTTCGACTGCCAGGCCCTGCAGCGTCGTGGACGCCCGCACGGATTACGCTCGATCACCACCCGGCGGCTGTCGTTCTGCAGGACGACGGATTTCTGCACGTGCGACTCACCGCCGGTTTGCACACGATCGACGCGGTCGGCCCGCTGCCACCGAGCGACGCGTTCGCGCTCGCGCTCGGCGATGTGCCCAGGCGCGCCCGTGTGGAAGCCAAGGGCTTCGTCATCGATGGCGTTCGCGAAGATGGCCAAGTCAACGACTCGATTCAGCTGCGGCGCTTGCTACCCGCTGAGGAACACGAGCGGGGCGAGAGTGAGGCGTTGGCCCCGTGGCTCGTGCTGCGTCGGGAGATCGAGCTCGGCAACAGTCTGTTGGTGCATTCCACGTTGCAGCGCGTGAGCCCGGCTGGCACACCCCTGCTCGCTCGTATTCCACTCATCGATGGTGAATCGATCACCGATTCCGCGCTCGAGGTCGAGCATGGCGTGCTGAATGTCGCACTCGGCCGCGACGATACCAGCGTCCAGTGGTCGTCGAGCCTGACTCCGCGCGCCGCGCTCACGCTGCGCGCCGCCGAAGGCACGCGCTACTCCGAAGTGTGGACCCTGCGCTGCGGTGCAATCTGGCACTGCGAGGTGCAAGGCCTTGCACCCATCACACACATCGCCGACAACCGCTGGGAGCCCACATTCCGGCCATGGCCAGCGGAAACGCTCACGATCGCGCTACAGCGGCCGGCGGCAAGCGCCGGGCAATCGGTGACGATCGACAGCGCCGAGCTCGCCGTGACGCCCGGGGTGCGCACGCGTTCCACCGAGCTGTCGCTGCACATCCGAAGCAGCCGCGGCGGCGTCCAGCGAATCGAGCTGCCCGAGACCGCGCGCATTCTGACGTTCACGGTCGGTGGACTGGAGCGGCCGTACCGCAAGGACCGGTCGGCGCTGCAGTTCGCGCTCAACCCAGGCTCCGAGAACATCGTCGTCAGCTTCCAGGAAGCCCTGGGCATCGCGACGCTGGAACGCGCGCCCAGGGTGAGTCTGCCCGGCGGCGCGGCCAACGTAACCGTGTCGATGCACGTCCCGCCGGATCGCTGGTTGTTGTGGACCACCGGCCCTGCCTGGGGCCCCGCGATCCTGTTCTGGGGCCAGCTTCTGTTTGTCGTGCTGCTGGCGCTCGTGCTGGCCCGCATCCCGGGATCACCGCTCGCGTGGTGGCAGTGGGCGCTGCTCGGCGCCGGTCTGAGTCAGGTCGAGACTGTGGTCGCCTTGATCATCGTCGGCTGGTTCTTCGCGCTCCACTACCGGACGCGGATGAGCGAGCAGTCCGCTAGAACGCACAACGTGGTTCAGGTGCTGCTCGTGTTCTGGACGCTTGCAGTGATGAGCGGCCTCTACGACGCAGTGCACGCCGGACTCATCGTGCTTCCGGACATGCAGGTCACAGGTGCCGGCAGTGACTCGTCGCAGCTGCGCTTCTTCGTGGACCACGTGGCTGCCGCCCTGCCCGTCCCAACGCTGATCAGC
>JADGRG010000352.1 GCA_017881145.1 Sandaracinaceae bacterium
CGAGGATTTTTTGGCAGGACGTAAGCCGCTATGAGCCATTTCTGGACAGCTCTTCAGAACCAGCGGGGACGCGGCTCGCTTTGGGCCCAGTAGTCGTCGAGCCGGCCCGTCATCACGCCCTGCACTTGCTCCATCAGCTTGCGCAGCTCGCGACGACCAGTGCCCCGGGTTTCGATGGGCGCGTCGCAGTAGACGGTCACGTCGTAGCCGGGGCGGATCAGCAGCGAGCCTTTGCGCATCACCCGATACATGCCGGTCACCGTCACCGGCACGATCGGCGCGCCGATCTCCTGTGCGATGCGAAACACGCCAGCGCGCAGCTCGCCGAGCCTGCCGGACTGCGTGCGCGTACCCTCCGGGAACACCAGCAGCGACTGTCCACGCTCCATGGCTTGGCGCATCCGATCCCGCAGCGCGAGAGCTTCGCGTGATGCGCCGCGCTCGACGGGAATCGTGCCGCGGCTCTTCATGAACGCGCCGTAGATCGGGTAGGAGAAGTGCTCGGCGAGCTCCACACCCTGCTTGAAGTGCGACGTCGCGGCATACATCGCGCAGTGGTCGAGGTGGTTGGTGTGGTTCTGGAAGAACATGTAGGGCCGCGCCGGATCGATGCCGGGATCGACCACCGCACGCCAGCGTGAGCCTGTCAGCAGCACCTGACCACGCGTGTAGAGCCGCTCCAGCCACTGGATGCGCTCGGGACCCACGCTGCGATGCAGCGCCATCTGCAGCGCCATCATCGGCCCGAGCCACGCGATTCCTGCGCCCCACAAGCCCGCCGCGATGAGTTGATCGGCCAGCGTGTCCGGCGCGAGCGCAACTGGACGCTCGTCGCGCGCTGGTTTCTTCGGCTTGTTCGAAGCGGTGGTCATGGCCGGTGTAGCTCTAGGAGCCAGCACGAGCAGCACTCGACTGCCCGCCGCCGTTGGCTGCAGCCTTATCGGGAATGAAGCTCATCGCGCGCTCGGCGAGCGCGGTGATGGTGAGCGAGGGGTTCACGCCGGGATTGGCGGAGATAGTGGAACCATCGACGATGTAGAGACCGTCGTAGCCGAACACGCGGTGGCGATGATCGATGACGCCGGTCTCTGCGCTCTCGCCCATGCAGCAACCGCCCAGGATGTGCGCCGTGGTCGGGATGTCGAAGAGCGGCTCGTAGAACGCGGACATGGAGAGGCCGCCGGCCTTCTTGGCCAGGCGCAGCGCAAGCTCGGTAGCTTCAGGCATGGTGGCGCGCGGATGCTCGCCGCCTTCGATCTGCGTGTTCATGATGCCGAATCTACCGCGCACGAAACGCAGGGTGCCTTCGACCGAGCGCATGTAGAGCAGGATCATCGTGGAGCGTGCCCAATCGCGCACGCAGAACGCGCGCAGCGTGAGCAGCGGGTGCAAGCACATCGCGAAGAGAATGCGGAAGATCTGCGCAACGCCAGCCGCGCCGCGCACGTGCGGAACGGAGACCCAGCGGAAGAACCCGGAGCCGGCGCCGTAGCGCACCATCTCGAGGTGCGAGTGGTCGTCGGTCTGCAGGAGCGAGTTGATGGCGATGCCCTGGGAGTGGTCGTCGTGACCGCCGGGCACCGCCACCCAGATCAGCGACTCGGAGTTGGTGCACACGCGAGCACCCACTTGCGCAGAGAGCTTGGGCAGCGCGGAGGGATCGGCTTTCAATCTCAGCAAGAGCGAGTTCGTGCCGAGCGCGCCGCCGGAGAAGATCACGTTCTTGGCTTCGTAGCTCACGCGCTCGCGGCCGAAGTAGGTGCGGCCCGAGAGCGCCTTTACGCGATAGCCGCCCTGCGGCAGCGCTGCGACGTGCCTAACCTCGGTGTCGGCGTGCAGGTGCAGGCCCAGCTTTCGCGCGAGGTAGAGGTAATTCTTGTCGAGTGTGTTCTTGGCGTCGTGCTTGCAACCGGTCATGCACGCGCCGCAGCGAATGCAACCCGTGCGCTCGGGACCCCGGCCGCCAAAATAGGGGTCCGGTGCGGTCTGGCCAGGCTGACCCATGTAGATCGCCACATCCGGCTTCTCGAAGGTCTCGGGCTTGCCATCGTCCTCGGCGAGCGATTTCAAGAGCGCGTCAGCCGGCGTCAGAAAGTCGGTGGGCGCTGCGCCAAGCATGCGGCGCGCGGTCTGGTAGTGAGGCGCAAGCTCGTTCTTCCAATCGGCCAGGTGCGACCAGGATGGGCTGGCGAAGAAGCCCTGCTTGGGAATCGGCAGCGTGTTCGCATACGTGAGTGAGCCACCACCCACGCCCGCACCAGCCAGCACTTGCACGTGCCGAAACGGACGGATCTGAAAGAGCCCACGAAACCCCAGGAGCGGCGCCCAAAGCCAACGCTTGACGTCCCAGTTGGTGTCCGGGAAATCCTCCGCCTTGAGCTCAGCGCCCTTTTCGAGCACGAGCACGTCGTACCCCTTCTCGGTCAAGCGCAGTGCCGAGACGCTGCCACCGAAACCAGAACCCACGATGACGTAGTCGTAGACACGCGGCGCCGGGGACTCTGCGTTGCTCGTCTGCATGAAAGACTGCCTCGATCTGGCGAGCGCCGGGAGAGTGGCACGCTGCGCGGTCACGCTAGCGCAGCGTGCTAGCGATCGCCACAGCGCAGAGCCATGGCACCACGGCAAGCTCAGCGAGCTGTGTGCAAGGCGCGCCTCGCGCGGCAAACCCGGTGAGCACCGTCTGCTTCGACCTATCGTGCAGCACCTTTCGCGCACCGTGCTCAATCGAGTAAGCTCGACGGCGGGCCTATCCGCGTTACTTCGTGCGTGGGCACGCAGCCAACGACCCTCGGCTTGACACCGCGAGGCGCATGCCGTAGCCGAGGTGCTTGGCGCGCAGACAACGCGTGCCCGAAGCGGATCGCATGGCCCACACGCACCGAAGAGTCTCCCTCTCCAAGCAGTGCTTGGCGATTGGGCTTGCGACCTTTGCGTTGATCGGCCAGCTCGCGAGCCTTTCGCACTTGGTCTTGGTTCGCCACACCGTGTGTTTGGAGCACGGCGAGCTGATCCACCCGGACGAGGCATCCGCGCGCGGCGTCGCCACGACGCATCTTTCGGAGTCCCTGGCATCTGCGCTGCGCCCCGCTCCCGAAGCGACCGGTTCGCACGGGCACGAACACTGCGCCATCGCGGCTCATCGCCGGGAACGCGTGGTCGTGCTCGCAGCTTCGGCACTGGCGCTAGAGCTGCCGGCGGAGGGGCCACGGCTCTCACCAGGCACGACCGACGCACAGCTGACCCCGCGGGCGGTGTACCGCTTTGCTCCAAAGAGCTCGCCGCCGGATCTGACACCCGCGGCGTAGCGATAACGCCGCGTTGCAGTCGC
>JADGRG010000353.1 GCA_017881145.1 Sandaracinaceae bacterium
CAGCTTCCACCACCAACGCGAGTGCGAGCTGTCGCCGCGTGGTGCCGAGCGCGCGCAAGGTGCCGATCTCACGCACGCGATCGAGGATGGCGGAGATCATCGTGCCCACCACGCCCATCAGCGCGATCAGCAACACCACCAGCTCCAGCGAGCGCGTGTAAGAAAAGCTCCGGTCGACCAAGCCCATGAACTGATCGCGCAGCTCGGTGGTCTTGGTCACGAAGAGCGCTTCGCCTCCGCCGAGCTTCTGGCGCACTTGATCGGCCACCCGATTCGGATCGACGTTCTCCGCCAAGTAGACGTTGATCGCATCCAACGCTTCGTCCTTCCACATCGGCAAGAAGTAGCGCCGGTCGATATAGCCCGCGCCCTGCTCCGATGAGTAGTCGACCACGATCGCCCGCACCAGAAAGCTCTGCGAACCGGTCGGCGTTTCGAGCAGCAGCGCCTCACCCGCGCGCTTGTGCAGGCGGTGCGCGGCGTTCTCGCTCAACACGATGGACTGCGTGTCGAAGAGCTCGTTCTCGGTGACCGGGGTCTTGCCATCGAGCACGTGCCAGGGCTTGTGCTTGCTCACGGCGCGCCGAAGATAGGAGCGCGTGTCGGAGGCCACCAAGCGAAACGAGGTGGAATCGACGCGCTGCTCGATGGTGCGCAGTGGCTGCAGCTCCGCGACACCGGGCATCGTGCCCAGGCGTGTCAGCGCGCTCGGCGCCAGCGCCACGTGACGGCGATCGAGGAAGGGTGAGCCTGCTGTGATGGTGAGATCGGCGGCGGTGACTTGCTCGAACCAGGCGCGCACCGAGCGCTCGAAGGAGAAGAGCCAGCCACCGACCGAGACGCTCATCGACACCGCAATCATCAACGCCAGCACGTTCACGCTGCTGCGCGCGAGGTTGCGCTCCACGTAGTCGAGGCCGAGGCGTCCCGGCACTCCGAGCAGAGCGCTCACCGGAACGATCAGGGCCCTGCGCAGCAAGACCACCAACGCGGGCGCGCAGAGCGCGGCGCCCCCCATGTTGAAGAGCGTCGCCAAGCTCCCGGCGAAAGGCCAGCCAAGCACCGCCGGCGGCCAAGCCATGGCCATCACGCACAGGCCCACCGCACCGAACAAGCGAAAACGAACACTGGTGGCGGCGCCGAGGATGGCGGAGGCGCGCAACGCCTGCACCGGATCCATCGCTGCACCGCGTCGTGCCGGCAGATACGCCGACGCGCACGCGATGACGAAGCCCGCCAGCACGCCTTCCAGCATGTGCAAGGGCAAGATCCGTGCGGCCGTAGGCGCGGTCACGTAGATGCGGTTGATGGCTTCCATCGTCTGCGCTTGCGTGTGATCGACCAGCAAGCGCGCGATGCCCAGCCCCAGGAGCGAGCCTGGCAACGAGAGCAGCATGGCCTCCAGGCAGAAATGCCAGATGATGGCGGAGCGCAGCACGCCGAGCGAGCGCAGGATGCCCACTTCTTTGCGGCGCTGCGTGACCGATACGCCGATCGCGTTGTAGATGATGAACATCGCAACCAAGAGCGCGACCAGGCCCGAGAGCCGCAGCCCGTCGCGCAGCGGCGCAGAGAGCGCGCGCAGGCGTTCTCCGACCTGCGCAGGGCGCTCGACACGCGCGCCATGACCGACGAGCTTCTGCAAGCGCGCCAGTGTGGCGTTGGCATCTGCGCCTGTGGCGAGCGCGACGTCGATGCGATCGACCAACGTGCCGCGTGCGAAGGTGACTTGCGCGGCGTCCAGGAACATCACGGCGACTTGTCCACCGAACGATGCGGCGGGGCCGGAGTCGTCGAGCACGGCCCAGACGTGGAAGGGACGCATGCCCTCGGCGGTGAGCAGCCGCAGCTCGCTGCCTTTTTGCAGCTGCAATCGTTTGGCGAGCTTCTGTGTGATCAGGATGGCGGTCGGATCGTTGGCAAACGCCAAGGGATCCTCGACCACGCTCTCTTGTCCCTTCGCAGGCTCGAAGGGCAGAAAGTGGGTGTCTCCGAGGAAGTCGACACCCAAGATCAAGAGCGGCTGACCACCCCCCGCGATCTCACTGGTGACTTCGAGCGCTGCTGCTGCGTGCGCAACGCCTGGCACTTCCGAGACCGCACCGACCAGCGACGAGTCAACCCCGGTGGTGTTGCCGACCACCATGAAGTCGGCGCCACCCGAGACTCGATGCACGAGGTCTTCGAACGAAGCCATCATGCTGCCCGAGGTGGCTTGGGTCGCGACCAACATCGCGACGCCGAGCGCGATGCCCACCACCACCAAGAGCGAGCGGAGCTTGGCCCCGAGCAGGTGGCGAAGGCTGATCTCTTTCAGAAGCGCGAGCATGTATGATGTGTGAGCGGGATCGCACGACCATGAGCTTGAGCCAAGAAGCCCGCGCGAGCCGTCTGCGAGACTACCTGGAACATCCGAGGTTGGCGATTGCACTTGCGCTGCTCGCCACCCTGCTCTGCTCGCCCTCGCTCTTCATCGGCTTCCACCTCGACGACTACGCGCACCGCTACCTGCTCTCCGAGCTGCCCGGCGGGCCTGAGCTGCACGCCGCCTACGTCTCACCTTTCGGCATCGCCAATGGCCAACCGGCCAGCATCCACTGGCAGATCGAGGAAGGCTATGCGCCGTTCTGGACGGCCCCACAGCTCTTGGTGTCGCTCTGGCGTCCGGTCAGCGAGCTGACTCACCGCCTGGACGCGCTCGCCTGACCTAACTCTGCGTTGCTGATGCACGCGCAGAGCCTCTTGTGGTTTGCGCTGCTCATCGTCCTGGTGACGCTGCTCTACCGCGAGGTCCTCGGCACGACGGCGGTCGCTGGCCTCGCCGCGTTCTTCTACGCGGTCGACCACAGCCATGGCTTTGCGGTCGGCTGGATTGCCAACCGCAACGCGCTGGTCGCAGCCGCGCTCGCGGCCGCCACCTTGCTCTGCTACCACCGCTTGCAGCGGCTCGGCACCCGCAGTGCGGCCCTGCTCACGCCCCCGCTCTTTCTACTCTCGCTTTTGGCCGGCGAAGCGTCCTCGGCGGTGCTCGCCTACGTTATAGGCCACGCGCTCTGCTTCGGTGCGCGCAACTTCCGCAAGCGCATCGGGCCGGTGCTGCCGCTCTTGCTCGTCTTCGTGGCCTGGCGCTGGGCCTACACCACGCTCGGCTACGGCGCGCACGACTCGGGACTCTATCTCGACCCGATGCATGAACCCCTGCGTTTTGCAGGCGCTGCGCTCACCCGCCTGCCGGTGCTCTTGCTCGGCGCGCTGGCGCTGCCACCGGCTGAAGCGGTGGTGTTCGTTCCACCCGCGTTGGCGCAGGCGATCGTATTCGGCGCGTATCTGGTGGCTGGTGCGTTCGTCGCCCTGACCGTTCGGCTCGCCAGGCACAGGCGCAGCACGCGCATGTGGGCCGTCGGTCTTGCGGGCTCGCTCTTGGCCGCCTGCACCACCCATCCGAATAACCGCCTGCTCTTCATGGCAGATATCGGCGCGATGGCGCTCTTGGCCCAGCTCAGCGTGGGCCTGGTCGAGGACGCGAGCTGGCTGCCCAGGACACGCCACTTGCGTGCAGGAGCCCGCGCCTTCGTGGTGCTCTGCGCCAGCCTGCATCTGCTGGTCTCGCCGCTGCTGCTGCCGCTGACGGCGGCCTCCGTCGCGATGACCGGCAACGTGGAGCGCGCGCTCTTCCAGGTGGACAAGACTCTCGACGCGAAAGCCAGCGAGGTGGTCTTCGTGAGCTCGCCCGATTACTTCTACGTGAAGCTCCTGCCCATGCTGCGTGCTCTCGCAGGCCGCCCCAAGCTGGAGCGAGTGCGCGCGTTGTCGTTTGGCCCGGTGCCGCTGCGCATCACGCGAGAAGACGAACGCACGCTGCTCATCGACTACGTTTCCGGGATCATGCCCACCCCGCTCACCGAGCTCTACCGCAACGCCAACCTTCCGATGCACCGCGGCGAGCGCGTCGTCCTCTCGGGCCTGACCATCGCAATCCTGGAGCTGACGCCCGACGGCCGAGCGTCACGGGCCCGCTTCAGCTTCGAGCGAAGCCTCGACGACCCCGCGCTCCGGTGGTTTACCTGGAGAGAGCGCGGTTACGTCGCATTTCGACCACCAGCGGTGGGACAGAGCGTCGAGCTGCCCGCGCCGCAGGTCAGCTTCGGGCTCTGACTCATTTTCGACACTTTGCTGGTCCGACGAGGCTTGCGACCTGCGTAATCCTCGATGAATTTGCAAATCGCGCGATGCTGGCGTGCCCCGCGACCTGCGATGCAGTGAAAGCTGCACCGGTTGGCCGCATCGATGTGGTGCTAGGCTGCCCGACCGTGACGGTACAGTGAGCGGGCACGGCTCGCCTACTGGGCCTGCGCAAGACACGAGCCCGCAGCTCCCGCCTGCCCGGACGCGCCCCAACCTCGCATGCAATTCATCGAGCTCCCAGACGATCCCGAACACGACCAGCACAGCCCGGCGCAGCGCGCACAGGCGGCGTCGCGCAGCACCTGGGTCAGCGTCGTCGTCAATCTCGCACTGACTTGCACGCAGGTGACCGCGGGCGTGCTGGCCAGATCGCAGGGCCTGATCGCCGACGGAATTCATTCACTCTCCGATCTGGTCGCGGACTTCGTGGTGCTCGTCGCCAGCCATCACAGCAAGAAGGACGCGGACGAAGACCATCCCTACGGCCATCAGCGCTTCGAAACCGCCGCTTCGCTCGCGCTGGGCGTGCTGCTGCTGGGCGTCGGCGTGGGCATGCTGTGGTCGGCGTTTCGCAAGCTCGAAGTGCCCGCGTCCGTGCCAAGAGTCCATGTCGTCGCACTCTGGGTGGCCGGCGTCGCGCTGGTCGCCAAGGAGCTGCTCTTCCGCTACATGCTGGCCGTTGCCAAGCGCGTCAAGTCGAGCATGTTGGTCGCCAATGCCTGGCATGCACGCTCGGACGCCGCTTCATCGCTGGTGGTGGGCCTCGGTATCGCCGGCAACTTGCTGGGTTACCCCATCCTCGATCCGATCGCCGCACTCATCGTCGGCTTCCTGGTGGGCAAGATGGGCTGGGAGTTCGGCTGGGATGCGCTGCACGACCTGATGGACCGTTCCGCCGACGAGGAAGAGGTGGAAGCCCTCCGCCGCACGCTCCTGGAGACACCCGGCGTCATCGACGTCCACGATCTGCGCACGCGTAAGATGGGCGACATGATCGTGGTCGACGTCCACATCGAGGTCGAGGCCTCGATGACGGTCGAAGCCGGGCACGACATCGCAGTGATCGCACGGCAACGCGTGCTGCAACGTCATCGAGTGTTGAACCTGATGACCCACGTGGATCCGTCACAGCGGCCCGATCTGGATCATGCGACTCCGAAATCGTCGCTGACAAGCTGAAGAGCTGTCGAAAAATCGGCGCAGAGCGAGCGCGCCCGCCCGCAGAAAAAGACCGCAGGGCGTTCGCGTCAGGTGGGCAAGCAGATCAAGGCAGCGATGGAGGCCGGGCATGGCCGCAGGCACGGTTGAGCGAAGGTCCGGCCCGTGGCAGGGTGCGCGCCATGGCGGACCAACGACTGAATGTGACCGTGCTGGGCGGTGGTAGCTGGGGTACGGCTCTGGCGTGCTTGCTCGCGGGGCGCGGCCACCGGGTAACGATGTGGGCGTACGAGCGCGAAGTCGTGGCCGGCGTCAACGAGCAGCACAGGAACCCGCTCTACATGAGCCACGCGCTGCTGCCGCCCAACCTGCGCGCGACCTCCGACTTCGCCGAGGCGCTGCGTGGCGCGCAGATGGTGCTCTTCACCATCCCGGCTCAGCGCACACGCGCCATCTTGAAGGAGATCGCGAGCCTCTTGCCGCGCGCCCCGCTCGTGATCTGTTCCAAGGGCATCGAGCGCGGCACCCTGGCGACTCTCGAACAGATCTTCCGCGAGGAGCTCCCGGCGGAGCTACACCGCTTCATCGCCGTGCTCTCCGGGCCATCGTTCGCGGCCGAAGTGATCGCGAACCAACCGACCAACGTCACGCTCGCCTGCCGCGATCTGGACGTCGCTCACGCCGCGCAGACGGCGATCGCCACGCGCACCTTCCGCGTCTACACGACCGACGACGTGATCGGTGTCGAGATCGGTGGTGCGCTCAAGAACATCATGGCGATCGTCGTCGGCGCTACGGACGAGCTCGGCCTGGGCCACAACACACGTGCGGCGCTGATCACGCGCGGGCTCGCAGAGATCACCCGCATCGCCGTCAAGCTGGGTGCACGCCCGGAGACGCTGCTCGGCCTCTCCGGTGTCGGAGATCTCGTGCTCACCTGCACCGGCGACCTCAGCCGCAACCGCACCGTGGGCAAGCTGCTCGCGCGCGGCGACAGCATCGACAAGGTACGCGCCGAGATGAGCAACCTGGCCGAAGGCGTGGAGACCGCCGAGTCGGCCTATGAGCTCGGCAAGCGCCTCGACGTGGACACGCCGATCATCGATGTGGTCCACGACGTAATCTACGGCGGCAAGGGCGTGCTCGAGGCGATGGCGACCCTGCAAGCGCGCTCGCTCAAGGACGAGTGGTACGTCTGAGAGCACCGCGTGCTGCACATCCGGGCTCGCGAGCGACGCCTGGGCGAGCACTCGCTAGCCTGCATCGCCGCCGGCGCTGCTGGTGCCGCCGTCCTCGTTTGCGCATGCGGGTCTGCAGGACACACACGCCGAGCGCTGACTCGCTTCCGCGCTCGGCCCGTCTTGCTGCTTGCGACGAGACGTGGTCACGCATATCGTGGATGCCTATGTCCACCAAGCCATCAGCGCTAGCGTCCGTGTGCATCGTCAGCCTCGTGCTATCGGTGGGTTGTCCGAGCACGCACACCGCGACCGTTCGTGACGCAGGGCACTCGCCAAGCGCGCTGGATGCGGGCACCCGCGCTGCGGACAGCGGCGCTGCGGACGCCGCTCTTAGCGCGGCAGGGAATCTCTGTCCGCAGCTCCAGGGTTGGGACTGCCAAGCGCGTGCGTATGCTGCCATGGTCGACTGCAAGCTCGCTGTGCCCGGCGGCCGCGACGCGGGCGGCACGCCGAACATCAACGTCCAGTTCGTGTCGCAGGGCACAGCCCCAGTGTGCCTCAACTACGTGGGCGATCGCGCGTGCGACGCCAGCGCCGACGGCTGGGAGTTTGCCAAGCACAACGATGGAAGCTCGGACCTCAACCAGGTGGTGCTTTGCGGACACGCGTGTGACACCGCACGCAACACGCCAGGGATCAAGATCGAGGTGTTGGGCGACTGTTACGGGTTTTAGCCTCGCGCGCAAAAAGCTCGCCGGTGAAGCCAGGGATCAAGATCGAGGTGTTGGTCGACTGTTACTGACCGGTCGCGGCGCAGTGTTGCGGACACCAGCTGCAGCCAACCCGTGCGTGCTGCGGCACGGCGTTCGCTCTGGTGACCTCCAAGCGCTTTGCCCGGCAGCACGTGTACCCATGCATGCCTGCCGCTCGGCTGGTGTAGCTCTGCAAGCTCCGATGACGCCTTTCTGTCGGCTCAAGAGCTGTCGAAAAGTGGCTCA
>JADGRG010000354.1 GCA_017881145.1 Sandaracinaceae bacterium
AAGCAGGGCGCGGCTTCGCGGTGGTGGCCGACGAGGTCCGCAACCTGGCGATGCGCAGCGCGGAGGCTGCCAAGAACACCGCCGAGATCATCACCGAGTCGGTTCGCAAAGCCGGCGACGGCGTGAGCATGAACGACGTGACCATGAAGGCGCTGGCGCGCATCCAGAACGAGATCACTCGCCTCACGGCCAACGTGACGGAGATCGCTGCGGGCAGCGACCAACAGAGCCAAGGCATCCAGGCCATCAACCTGGCGGTGGAAGACATGTCGCGCGTGACTCAGACCAGCGCAGCGGCCACCGAGCAGTCTGCTGGTTCGGCGCACGAGCTCGCGTCACAGGCGGATTCCATGCGGCGTCTGCTCGACAGCTTCCAGCTGACCGAGCGCACATCGACTGCGCCGACTGCGCTGCCCAGAAGGCGGGGTGGTGGTGGAAACGGCGCTGGCCGGCATGCCGCTAATGGCGGCGACGACTGGCTGAACCGCAGCTGAAGCGCGGCCGGTGGTTCCGGCCGCGTGCCACCGCTGCGGCGGGAACTACGGAGCGATGCTGACGTCCACTGCGCAACGGACGACGCGCGGGCACGCGCGCACGAACCACGATGCGCTATGTAGATTCCTGCGCTGTGCATGCAAGGCGCGCAGAACACCTGTCTGCACTGACGCAAGCGCGGCAAGCCCTTCTTCGCAGCAGAACGCCAGCAGGAGTAGACTTCCGGCCATCATGCTGGGCCACTTTCTCGATCGGCTTTTTTCGCCTCGCTCAGTCGCGGTGGTGGGCGTCAGTGAGCGCGCGCAGAGCGTTGGTCGCTTGGTCTTCGAGAACCTTGGGGCCTTTGGCCAGAAGGCGCAGCTCTTCGCAGTGAATCCGAACCACGCCGAAGTCCTCGGCGTGCGCTGCTATCCCAACGTCGGCTCGCTTCCGCAGCCGGTGGATCTGGCGGTGATCGTGGTGCCCGCGGCCAAGGTGCCCGGCGTGCTGCGCGAGTGCGGCGAGCACGGCGTCAAGGCGGCCATCGTGCTCTCGGCGGGCTTCGCGGAGATCGGGCCGAGCGGCGCGCAGCTCCTGCATGCGGCACTGACGGAGGCACGGCGCTACGGGCTGCGCGTGCTCGGCCCCAACTGTCTGGGTGTGATGCACGCGCCCTCGGCGCTCAACGCCAGCTTCATGCGCGGCCCGATTCTGCACGGCGGGCTGGCCTTGGTTTCCCAATCGGGTGCGATCTGCAGCGCGATCGTGGACTGGGCCGAGTCCCGACGCATCGGCTTCTCCACCGTAGTTTCGCTCGGCGCCGGTGCCGACATCGGCTTCGGTGACGTGCTCGACTACCTGGCGCTCGATCCGCAGACCCGCGCGATCTTGCTCTATGTCGAGGGCATCGAGCATGCGCGCGGCTTCATGAGTGGCTTGCGAGCTGCAGCGCGCATGAAACCCGTGATCGTCGTCAAGGCTGGTCGCCATCCAGCTGGCGTGCGAGCTGCAACCTCCCACACGGGGGCCATCATCGGCAGCGACGTAGTCTTCGACGCCGCTCTGCGACGCGCCGGAGCCGTGCGCGTGTCGAGCCTGCCACAGCTCTTCTCCGCAGCCGAGATTCTCTCGCGCGCCCATCGCATCGACGGCGACCGGCTGACCATTCTCACCAACGCCGGAGGCCTCGGCGTGCTCGCAGCGGACCGGGCGAGCGACCTGGGAGTGCAGCTGGCGAAGATCGAGGGCGCGGCGCGAGAGCAACTGGCATCGATGCTGCCACCGCACGCAGCACACGACAATCCGATCGACGTGCTCGGAGATGCGACACCTGAGCTCTACGCCAAAGCGCTCGAGGTATGCCTCGATAACCCCAGCTCGGATGGCCTGCTCGTGCTGCTGACGCCACAAGCCATGACCAACGCGGAAGAGGTCGCGCGCGCCGTTGCCGAGCGCTCTGCGCGCTCGCAGAAGCCGGTGCTGGCTTGCTTCATGGGCGGCTCGCAGGTCGAGCGCGCGCTTGCGCTCCTCACAGAGCAGGGCGTGCCCTGTTTTGATTCGCCCGAAGCTGCTGTCGAAGCCTTTGCGAACCTCGGCACTTTTCGCCGCAACCAAGAGCTGCTCTTGCAAGTGCCGGAGCGGGCCTCGGACCGGCCCGCGCCCGACATCGATGGCGCGCGCCTGATCGTGGAGCACGCACTCTCGGAGGGGCGCTCGTTGCTCTCGCAGCTCGAATCTAACGCAGTGTTGCATGCGTTTGGTTTGCCGACGGTGAGCGCCGTCCGTGCATCGAATGCCGACGATGCCCTGGTGGCCGCTGAATCCCTGGGCTTGCCGGTAGCGCTGAAGATCGACACGCCCGATATCACGCACAAGACCGAGGTCGCAGGCGTACGCCTGGACGTGCGCACCGCGGCCATGGTGCGCACCGCCTATCAGGAGCTGGTGGACGAGGTGCGACGCCATCGTCCCGACGCACGGATAGAGGGTGTGCTGGTCGAGCCCATGCTACGCCGGCCCGGCGCTCGCGAGCTTTGCATCGGGCTCTTGCGTGATCCGACCTTCGGACCGGCGGTGAGCTTCGGCGCCGGAGGCACGCTGGTCGAGCTGATCCGCGATCAGGCTGTGGCCCTGCCACCGCTCAACGATCTGCTGGCCCGCGACATGATCGCGCAGACCAAGGTCTCGGCGCTCCTCGGTCACTTTCGCAACCAACCCGCGGTCAACCTCGACGCCCTGGTGCGAGCGCTGCTCTGCGTATCGGAGCTGGCCTGCGAGCTGCCGGAGATCAAGGAGCTCGACATCAATCCATTGGTCGCCGACGCCGAAGGGGTCATGGCGCTGGACGCTCGGATCGTGGTCGAGCGAGTGGCTGCTACCCAGCGGTCTTACACTCATGTAGCGATCTGTCCCTTTCCGAAGCACCTCACGCGCCACGTGCAGCTCTCCGACGGCCGCAACCTCACGCTGCGCCCGGTGCGGCCGGAAGATGCGCGCATGGAAGAGCGCTTCGTGCGCACGCTCTCGAGTGAGTCCAAGTATTTTCGCTTCATGCAGAGCGTCGTCGCGCTCACGCCGGCGATGCTCGTGCGCTTCACGCAGATCGATTACGACCGTGAGATGGCGCTGGTGGCAGTGACCGAGGAGAGCGGCGCGGAGATCGAGATCGGCGTCGCTCGTTACGTGGAGAATCCCGATGGGCGGAGCTGCGAGTTTGCCGTGGTGGTCGCGGACGACTGGCACAAAAAGGGTATCGGCTCACTGCTGATGGGCGCGCTGATCGAAGTCGCGCGGAACAAGGGCCTTCTGCAAATGCGCGGCGACGTGCTCTCTGACAATGCCGGCATGCTCGCGCTGATGCGCCACCTCGGCTTCAGCATCGAAGCACATCCGCAGGACGAGACCCTCATGCAGGTGACCCTCACGCTGGTGTAGTCGGGCCTTACGAGCTCGCTCTGCAGCCCGCAACCCCGTGCCTTGCGGCATGTGCTAGAAACCAGCGGTGGCGCAGCCCAAGAGGTCGAGACGAAGCCGCGTGATCGTGCTGCTGACGGCTGCACTCGGTCTGTCGGCGACGCTTTTGTTCTGGGGTGGCGAAAAGCCCCGAGTTGCAACACCAGCTGCACGACCGGTGCTGAAAGACTCCAGCGCCGACCAGGACGACGCGGGAAGTGAGGGCCCGCCTGCTCGCCCGGCTCGCGTGACTCCCGTGCCGCTGCAGAGAGCTGCCGCTTGCTTGCCCAGAACCAGCCAGTCCTGTCAGGGCGGCGACGTATTCTGGATCGACAGCTGCGGCGCCGCGACGGAGCTGGCAGAGCGCTGCGAGGGACGGGCCTGCAGCGGGGACCATTGTGTCCCCGACGACGAGGTCGAGAGCCATTGCGGCGCCATCACGGCCTATGGCATCTGCGACGGTGACATTGCAAAGGCTTGTGTCGCCAACGCCATCGTCTCCATCGATTGCACGCAGAAGCACGCGCGCTGCGTCACGACCAGCGAAGGCGCACTCTGCCTACCCCGCGACGACAAACGCGCCTGTTCCGCCGGCGATGCAAGCACCTGCGTCGGCCGACGCTTGCATCAGTGCGTGGACGGCCGCTGGACTACGCTCGACTGTGCGGCACGCAACGCCTCGTGCCAGGCGACGAGTGAGGGCGCAGCCTGTGTCTCACTCTCAGGAAGGGCACCCGCACGCGTCGAGGTAGAGATCTGCGATGGCCACGACAACGACCACGATGGCCTGGTCGACGAAGACGGGGTGTGTGACGACGTCGATCTGGTCGCCTTCGTCCCGAGCGGCGCCAAGCTCGACAACCTCGCAGAGCGTATGCAAAACGAGCTGACCATTCTCAACCGGGTCTACCGTCCCCGTGTATTCAAGTGGGCAAGGACGGTCGAGGTTCCTGACAAGTACCGCGTCTTCGATCCGGCACAGCTCGAAGCTACAGCCAGCCAACTTGGCCAGGTGGAGTCGCAAGCCTATCTCTCGCACGTTGCAGCTTCCCAGCCCAACACGCCGATGCCGGACAGCAGTGGGCTTGGCTTTTACATCCCGGTGCTCTACGTCGAGGAGCTGAAGCTAGAGCCTCCCAAGGGCGGCATCTCTACCCTGCCCAACGAACGCTGCGGTGGCGTTCGCATCTCGGATGCGCCGGGTTTGCCGAGCGGCCTCGTCGTGCTCGCGGAGGGGCGGCAGCCCGAAACCCTGGCCCACGAAATCGGGCATTACCTGGGCTTGTGTCATACGCACGAAGAGCTGACTCGCTTTGCGATTGCCAATCGCACCGAGCTCGAGTGTAAGGCGTCCGGCGACGGCATCTGCGACACGCCCTGGGATCCGGGACCGACTCAGTGCCAGCGCGAGCCACACTGCATCCTATCCTGCCCGAGCGTCGCTGCGCGCCCGGACGTATCCAACATCATGAGCTACTACCTCGGCTGCCGGCGCACGCTGACCGACGAACAGCTCGCCGAAACCGACAAGAATCTCAGCCTGCGACGCGCTTGGTTTCGCTGCCAGAATCCTCACGATTGTCCGTGTCAGCCCGCAGCCGCCAAGAGCTGCCCCGCCGAGATGTCTTGCCATCCCGGAGACCAGGAAGGTGGTTCGTGGTTCTGCGAGCTCGACGGTCCCGGCCTGCCCGGCACGGCTTGTCGCAACGCCACGCAATGCTCCCAGGGCTCATTCTGCCTGCGCCGCAGCGATGCCAGCAGCCCTTACGGTCGATGCACCCGGCCCTGCACGCTCGCGCCATCCTGCACCTGCGCTGACGTCGGACTACCATTTCAGATCTGCGGCGAGGATCTAAGAGGCGGAGCACCCTAGCTGGCAATTCCTGCGCTGGCTCGCGCGCGGCCGCTGGCTACTCATCCCGAAGGCTGGGATATGGCGTTGGCACCACCGCCAGGTAGTGCTGCCAGCGCTTTTCACTCGATGGAGCCTTGTCAGGAAGCGAAATCTGGGTAGGTTCGCGGCGTGCGCTTCGAGCATCGTCCGGTGTATCTCAGACGTGGCAAGGCTGCGCTCGACGCGCACTACGCGAAGCACTTTCTCTACCCGCACTTCGATGCGGTCGGCGAAGGCTGCACTTTCACCAACCCCTACTTCGTGCAGGTGGTTGGAGCCGGTGTCGAGCTCGGCAGGTACGTGCAGATCTCGGCGCTGCGCGAAAACCAGGTGCGCTTCGCGGTGTGGGGGGTCGAGCCCACGCTGGGTCGGGTTCGCGTCGGCGACTACACGGTGATCAACCCGGGCGCACGGATCAGCTCAGGCTGCAGTATCGACATCGGCAAGAACGCGATCTTCGCCAGCAACGTATACCTGACCGACACCGACTGGCACGGACGCTACGACCGAGTCTTCTCCCAGGGGGGCCACGCGCCGATCGTGATCAAGGACAACGTCTGGCTGAGCGAAGGCGTGGTGGTCTGCAAGGGTGTCACCATCGGCGAAAACAGCATCGTCGGTGCCGGTTCGATCGTGGTCAGTGACGTGCCCGACCACAGCATCGCTGCCGGCAACCCCGCGCGCGTGATTGGCCAGCTCGATCCGAAGGAGACCTACGTCTCGCGCTCCGCCGTCTTCGCCGATCCGCATGCCTACTTTCGCGAGATGCGCAAAGTCGAAGACCAGCTCTTAGGCAAGAACACGCTGCGCGGCTTCCTGCGCCACGTGTTCTTCCCACGACGTACCGACTAAACAGTGTCGCTTTCGTTCAGCTGGCGAGCGCGGCTCGCTCCAGGATGTGTATGCACATCGCGGCTTCTTCGGTACCGATGGCGCCGCCGCCATTCTCGGCGAGCCCGATGCGCGCGCTCTGCACCTGACGCCGGCCGGCCTCGCCGCGTAGCTGGATCACCAGCTCGTGGATCTGCGCGAGCCCGGAAGCCCCGATGGGATGCCCGCGCGAGAGCAGACCGCCGGAAGTGTTCACCGGCAGCTTGCCGCCCAGCCGCGTCTCGCCACGCTCTGCACGCAGGCCGCCTTCACCCTTGGGGAAGAAGCCCATGGCTTCGGTCTGATGCATCTCGCCAAAGGCAGTCGCATCGTGCAACTCGAGGAAGTCGATGTCCTTCGGGCCAAGCCCCGCACGGGCGAACGCCAGCTGCGAAAGCCGCTCGCCGATGTCGGGCTCTTCGAGCGTGCGCGTACGCCCCGAACCCAGAATCGAAGCTCGCACCCGCACCGCTCGCGAAGTGAGCCCGAAGCGCCGCACGGCCTCTTCGCTCATCACGATCGCCGCTGCTGCACCATCGCCAATCGGCGCACACATCGCGCGAGTCAGCGGCGGCGCGACCACGCGATCGGCCAACACCTGCTCGGGTGTCAACTCGAAGGTGTATTGCGCATTCGGATTCATCGACGAATGCCAGTGGCTCTTGCTGGCGATCACGGCGAGTTGGCGCTGCGTGCTGCCATACTTGCGCATGTGCTCGCGCGCCGCGAAGGCGTAGATGTCCATGAAGGGCGAGTGATCACCGCCCTTACCCTTCTTGCCCTTGCCACCACCGCCGGAGGCCACGCTGGCGAGCTTGCGCACCGTGTCGTAGCCCAGCGTCTCGCCGAGCAGAATTGCGACCACGGCCTGATCACGCAGATCGGTGGCGCGTTCGCGCAGGGACTTGCGCTTCTTCTTGCCCTTGCTCGCGCTGGCTTCGGACTTCGGCGCGCTCTCGGGCTTCGCCTCATCCAGGTTGCTCAGCATGCGCTGAGCTTCCTCGGTGATGGTCCCGACGTCGGTGCCCGCGATGAAACCCGCAAACACGGCGTACTTGTTGGGCTGATAGAGCTTCTCGGCGCCGATCGCCAGCGAGATATCGTAGAGGCCCGAAGCCACGTCTTTCCATGCACAATGGAAGGCCGTGGAGCCGCCGGCGCAGGCGTTCTCCACGTTGGTGATGGGGATGGCGTCGATCCCGAGCGGCCGCAAAGCAACCTGCCCGCGGATGCAGTGCTGGTACTGCGAAAGGCCCCAAACTGAGTTCGAGAACCACGCCGACTGCAACGCGGCTTTGTCGATGCCAGCGTCCGCCAGCACCCCGCGCACTGCCTGCGCCGTGAGGTCCTTGACGCCGAGGTCAGGGTACTTGCCAAACTTCAGGGTGTGCGCGCCCACGATGAATACGTCACGCATCTTCGACTCCACTCGGCAAAAATGTCAGTTGCTCGTCGTCACTTGGCGGCAAGCTCTTCGAGACGAACTGTGCTCGTGCTCACGCCGCGCTTCTTGAGGTCGCTCTTGATCACGCGATGCGTACCGGTCTTGGGCAGCTCGCTGACGATATCGAGGTAGGAAGGCTGGGCGTACTTCGGTAGGCGCTCGCGCAGGTAAGCGACGAGCTGCGCCGGCACGATGGTCTTACCTTCCACCGGAACCACGCTGATCATGATGTCCTGCTCACCCACCGGTGAAGGCACGCCGAAGGCCGCGCTCTCCAGCACGTCTGGATGGCCGTCTACGACTTTCTCCACTTCATAGGCGGAGACATTCTCACCGCGCCGGCGCATCGAGTCAGTGTTGCGACCGACAAAGTAGAGGTAGCCCTCGGCGTCGGCTTGCATCACGTCGCCGGTGTGCAGCCAACCATCGGTGACCTTCTCGTTGCTGGCCTTTTCGTTCTTCCAATAGGGCACGCGCGACTCGGTCTTGTTGCCGACGTGCACCCAGAGCTCACCGGGGTTGCCGGGGTCGACATCCTTGCCGGCGTCGTCGACCAAGCGCCACTTCATCGAACGCGCTGGCTTGCCGAGCGAGCCAATGGGGGCACTACCGGTGTTGATGATCATGACGCCAGCGCCATCGACAGCGCTGTAGCCTTCCCAGATCTCCACACCGAAACGCTCTTCGAAGGGACGCCAGGCATCCTTCGGGCAAGCCGCGCTGAGGACACGGCGCAGCTTGTGATTGCGATCGTAGGGAGAGGGCGGCGTCTTGAGCAAGATCGGGATCATGCCACCGATGGAATTGAAACAGGTCGCACCTGACTCGGAGATCTCGCGCCAGAAGCGCGAGGCGCTGAAGCGCTTGCTGAGGTGGACCGGAATGCCGACCCAGAGCGCCGACATGACAGTCAGAAGCAAGGCGTTGGCGTGGAAGAGCGGCAAACAGGTGTAGAGCTTGTCCTGCGGGTTGTAGAAGAAATTCGCGCCAAGCCCGAGGGCCTTTACGCGCTGCTGGCCGAAAGGACTGACGACTGCTTTGGGTAACCCGGTGGTACCCGAGGTGTAGAGCAGGAGGCTCGGCGCTTCGGCAGGCGGGTGCACGCCGAGATTGTCGCCGTCAGCGGCATCGCCGCGCTCCAGCTCCGAAAAGGGTCGCATGCCGGAAGGCAAGAGGTAGTCCCTGTCGGCTTCGGCGGTGCTCACCCAGACGTTCGCGATACGCGGAATCTGCCCACGCACCGCAGCGATCTTGGGCGCCGTGTCTGGGTCGCAGACTACAGCGCACACCTCGGAGTGGTCGAGGATGTAGGAAAGACCGTCAGCCACCAATGCCGTATTGACTGGCACCGCGTAGGCACCGAGCTTCTGCACTGCAAAGAAGGTGTCGAGGAAATGTGGATGATTCCCGAGCATGAGTGCGACGCCCTTGCCCTGCTCCACGCCGGCGGCGCGCAGGCTGCGCGCGACCCGGTTGGCGCGGCGGTTCATCTCGTCGAAGGTGTAACGTTCGGTGCCGTATTCGAGGAAGCTCTGGCCGCGATAGCGGTCCGCTGCCCACTCGTAGAGCTCCGCAAAGGTCCAGTCGCGGGCGAACGCCAGACCCTTGCGCTTGCGCGTAAGAGCCCAGGTCCGACCGAGGGTGCCCTCAGAGTGCTCCAGACTGCCGACGGCGTAGGCCGCGCGAGCGGCTGCGACTAGCAAATCCTTGCGCGATCTGAGGCTCTTCAGGCGAGCTTGCAGCGTGCTCATCGTTTCCATGGCGATTGCTCCTCCGGTTCGATGTTGCGGTCGTTACGACCGTATTGCGTAGTGCTCAGGCCCGGTCGAGGATGCCACGAGCCACGTGCAAACGGTTGTTCTGGTTGGTGCCTTCGAAGATCTGCGCGAGCTTGGCGTCACGCATGCATTTCTCGACGCCCCAGGTCGGGTCGTTGGCATCCTCGCCGAGGATTTCCGCGGAAGAGAGCCGCTGCCCCAGCTTGTGTTCGAGCCGGCCCACGGCAAATCCCCGCGCATCGTTCGGGACCAGAAATGCTCGCATCGTGGCCAGCGGTCGGGAAGGATCGCCGTAGGCCGTGACGAGGTTGCAGCGAGCGTAGCTCTCAACCGACAGCTTATTGAAACGATTTCAACACGGCTTCGGAAAGACCCCGCATGTGAGCGCGTAAACCACTGATATCAGCTGGTTATTTCTTTGCGGCCGAGGGCGGTTTCAGGGCCGTGGATGAGCTCTTGGAAACCGCTTCGCCACCGGCTGGCGCGAAGACCGGCGCAGGGTCCGGGACCGGGCGCTCGCGCTCGGGCAGGGGATCCGGGCATGCGGGGGGAGGACCTTCGGGAAACCTATCGGCCGAGAAGGCCAGTGCGGCGCATGGATTCAGGAAGTCACCCACCGCCAGGATGCTACACGCCGCCCCGGGCTCGGCCAGACCACCCTGCTCGCAGGCCGTGCAGCCGACGCTCGCGTTGGCGCCAAAGCGTGCCGAGCGGCTGGTCATGCAAAAGTTCGACGTCGATATCGTGCCAGACCACATCAATAGGTCAGTCGGCTGGTGCACGCCAAACACGACACCGGTCCACTGGCTTGCATCGCTCTGAATCTCTCCGTCCACCGCCGAGTCGCGAAGGCTGCTCCCGTAGATGCGCAGCGGCGGGTCGGTGCACGCGGATATCTGGCTCTGCGCGATCGGGCACTCGAGCAGGGTGAGCGCGCCACACTCGGAGACGCGAACCTTGGAGAGCACGCACGCCGAGAGCAGACCGCTCTGCACCTTCATCTGCACCGACGTCAGATGAGTGTCGGCCGCGTTCATCGAGACCGCGTCGATGCTCCCGGCTTCGAGGAGAGCGCTCTCCAGGGTCAGATCGCTTGCCACCAGTTCCGCAGCCGTGAGCGAGATGCGCGTGAGTGCGAGCGTACCTTCGAAGAAGTGGTCGGCGCCGCGGACCAC
>JADGRG010000355.1 GCA_017881145.1 Sandaracinaceae bacterium
CTCCGCCCTCGACGAAGAGATCGGCGCGCTGGGCCAGGGGAATCGTAAGCTTGGCGTCCGTGCCGCCCCAGATGAAGCCACCTTTGGATTGGCTGCCGTCCGCGTTGGCGCTGCCGCCGGGGAAGAAAAGTAAGGTGTTGGCCACTGTCAGGTTCAGCCCGTCCATCGCGCCAAGCCTGACTCGTTGGCCGAGGGCAAAGGCGTGTTGCATCTTCTGAGACCACGGGCCGGTCTCTGGCTGCCCCTCCTGCCACGGGAGCGGAGCGGCGGATGACTTGGCACTGGCAGTGACGTTGAACATCTCCTGTAGGTCGCCGTAGACCGAAGTGAAGCCAAGGGCCAGACCGATGGCAAAGGGGCGGCTGTTGTAACCACCCTCGGCGGAAGCGGTCTGGGTGAAGGCGGTGCTACCTTGCGCACGCCCATAGCCGAAGGGTTCGTTGCGGACTCCCAGGTAGAAGTCCTCTCCGTAATAGGTGAGGTGGTCGTCCACCAGGACACCAAAGCCGGCCGACCCGATGTTGAGCAGCGGTCGAAGGTGCAACTCGGCTTCGACGAAGCCGTGGAGCTGGCGCGGATATATCAGGCTCGGATCCGTGTTGCGGTCGGCCACCTCGACCCGATCTCCGATGCTGACTTCATCGCCCCGCCAGATGTCGGCGCGCGCGCTGTCGGTGCTGAGCGACTTGATGACCAGCACCGCGACCTCGTGCTCGCCGTCGAAGGAACCGCCCCTGTCCACCAACTCTTCGCTACGAACCACTTTGAAGCGGTCGCCGATGCGCAGGCCGGCCGATTTGCCCTGGTTGAGCAGCACCTGGCCATCGAAGACCTTCAGAAGCTTGAGACGGGTGTGCGATTCCAGTGACGAGCCCTGAGCGGAGTCGGTGCTGCCAGTGGATGGCGCCGTGACGAGCTGGTCTGCTGTCGGGAGGGCTACGGCGGGCGTGATCGGCGCTTCGACCGGACCACTGGACAGTCGGATCGCGCTGACGGAACTGAGCTGCATCCATACGGCATCGCCATCCACCATGAAGCCGGTGACCTCACCGTGAGACACAGGAACCAGCTTTTCGATCACGGCTTTCCGCTGGCCGTCCACAGCCTCCACCCGCACCACCGCCGCCCCGAGCGGCCCCAACGCGACAAAGGCCCGCTCACCCACCACACGCAGGGCCGATGCCGGGCCAGGCAATTCCACGGCGACCCGCCCAGCGCTGTCCAGCACATAAAGGACACCGGACGCCAGCGCAAAGCCACCGTGCAGCGTGGAGGTCGGCGGCTCGGCTGCGCCTTGGGGGGCGGGCGATGGGAATTGCGTCGCTGTCTGCGCTTGGGCCGCAGCCTGATCGCGCCATGCGATCACCATCACAGCCACTGCAAACGCGTTGGCAAGCCGGATCCTAACGCGCGCAGACGTGGGCTGCGCGGCACTCGGCTGTGTCGTCGAAAGCAAGCTCATAAGACCTCCAAGGTTGGCGCACTTTAGCTCGCGATACCGAGCGTGTCACCCACGCGCCGGCGGGCTGCGTGAGGCGGCCGTGGGGGCGTGGACGTGCTGCTCATGGCAGCGCTAAGTGCTGTTGTCAGGGATGAGCTCGCTGCGCCCTCGCAGCCGATGGCGGCTGCGGTGCAAAGCCGCATGACACGCTGGCCTTCCGATTGAACAAGCCTCTGTCAGCGGCAGGCCGCAAGCGCTACGCTCTGCCGATGGATGAAGCCGAGACCATTCCGCTCATCGCTCGCGCGCTCGGGCATGCACGGCGGCCTGCGATCATCGCGAGTGAGGGGCGCTTTCTCTACGCCGATCTGCTCGACGCCTCGGCACGCTTCGCGAACGCGCTGCTCGGGCAGGCCAGCGATCTGAACGGTGCACGCGTGGCGCTCATGTTGCCACCGAGCTTCGCTTATGTTGCAGCGCTCCTGGGCATTTGGCGCGCAGGCGGCATCGCCGTGCCACTTTGCATCACGCATCCGGCGCCGGAGCTCGCGCACGTGCTCGACGACTCGGGCGCCACCAGCATCGTGACGGCACCCGAGCACGAGCCGCTGCTCGGGCCGCTCGCCCGGACGCGAGGCGTGCGCCTTCTGCGTGCAACCGATGCCCTAGCCGCCATCAGCGGCACCCTGCCCCGCGTCCTTCCGTCGCGGCCCGCCCTGCTCATCTACACCAGCGGCACCCCTGGCAAGCCAAAAGGCGCGCTCACCACGCACGCCATCGTGACCGCGCAGATGCGCTCGATCGTGGCTGCGTGGGAGATCCGCGACAACGACCACATTCTGCACGTGCTGCCTCTGCACCACTTGCACGGCATCCTCAACGCGCTGCTCTCGGTGCTCTGCGCAGGCGGTGTCTGCGAGCTCATGCCGCGCTTCGATGCAGCGCAAGTGCTGGCACGCTTTCAGCAGCCTCGCGACATCACACTTTTCATGGCCGTGCCGACCATCTACGCCAAGCTGACCGCCCAGTGGGACGCGTCCGGCGAGCCCGAGCGGGCCGCAATCACTGAAGCGTGTCGCAGTCTGCGACTCTTCGTCTCGGGTTCCGCAGCGCTGCCGGCCTCCATGCTGGAGCGCTTCGCCGCGCTCAGCAGCCACGTGCTGCTGGAACGCTACGGCATGACCGAGATCGGCATGGGGCTAGGCAACCCACTCCACGGCGCGCGGCGTGCCGGCTACGTGGGCATCCCCTTCCCCGAAGTGCAAGCGCGCCTGGTCGACGACGCCGGGCATGTGCTCGGGGAAGATGCCGCGGGCAAGCTCGAGATCCGTGGACCCAACGTGTTCCACTCGTATTGGGGCAAGCCGGCAGCGACGGCAGCAGTGTTCACGCAGGACGGCTGGTTCAAGACTGGCGACGTCGGAATCCGCGAGCGCGGCTACTACCGACTGCTCGGGCGCGAGTCCGTCGACATCCTGAAGACCAGTGGTTACAAGGTCTCGGCCCTCGAGATCGAGGAAGCGCTACGTGAGCATCCTGCCATCGCCGAGGTCTGCGTGGTTGGCGTGCCGGATGACACCTTCGGTCAGCGCGTGGCGGCAGCGGTGATCACCAAGCCAGGCGCCGCGCTCAACCTGGAAGAGCTGCGCGCCTTCGGCAAAGCGCGCATGGCGAGCTACAAAGTGCCGACCCTCTTGCAGGTCGTGGCTGAGCTGCCGCGCAACGCCATGGGCAAGGTGCAGAAGCCAGACGTCGCCAAGCTCTTCGTGCGC
>JADGRG010000356.1 GCA_017881145.1 Sandaracinaceae bacterium
GCCAAGCGCGCGCCGGGACCAAGTCCAGCGCACTGCATTCATTGGCATATCTGCGTGTAAGCTCGCCCCATGCCCGGCCGCGCGCCCTGAAGGCCCCGGCACTCGGGCCCGCAGCCCATCCCCCACGCGCGACACCGCTGAATCCACCGCCACCGGGCCGCAGCCCATCCCCCGCGCGCAGCTCGCCCGTTGCCGGGGTAGGCAAAGCAGTCTAGTCTTCGCGCGCTTTTCCCCAAGGTTTCGGCGCTCTTCCGTGCAACTCATCCGACGCCACGACGTGCTTGCTGCGGTGCTGGCGTGTGCCATCGTCGCCGCGCTGCTTTTCGTGCGCATCTCGGCGTTCGGGATCTGGGATCCGTGGGAGCTCGGCACCGCCGACGCAGCGCGACGTCTGGCAGCCGGCGAGCACCTGGCCGGCCCGGCATCGTTCTCGACCTGGCTGGTGAGCTTGGGCTTCCGCGCCTTCGGCGTGCACGAGTGGGCTGGACGAACACCCATTGCGTTCGCCGGCGTGCTTACCGCGCTCCTCGCCTACGTATTCGGTAGCCGCTTCGCCGGACCGCGCGTTGGCTTCTATGCGGCGCTCGTCACCGGAACCAGCCCGCTCTTCATCTTCAACGCGCGCGCCATGCTCGGCGACGCACCCGCTTTCGCCGTGCAGACCGCCGTCGGCCTCTGCGCCTTCGGAGCGGTGTTCCCGGGCCGTCGCACGCAGCAACAGGCCACGGCTGCCCGTCTCGCGTGGCTTGCCATGCTGCTCGGCTTCGTGTCGCTCGCCGTCACGACACGCGGCGCGCTGCTCGGCGCACTGCCCCCGCTCCTCGCTGTGTCGCTGGTCGCGCTACTCGACCGGAGCGCCGCGCGCAGCAGCCACGACGACCGCATGGCTTCCGTTGCAGTCTACGCCGTCACAGCCATCGCCTTCGGCCTGGCGTGGCTGGTCGCTCGCGATGTGCTGCGCGATGCCCCCGAACCTAGCGTGTGGCTGGGCGGCCGAGCCTCGTCGGGAACACCCCCGACCTTCGACTCGGTGATTGAGCAAGTCTTCCACGCATTCGCTCCCTGGAGCGCTCTCTTGCCCGTGGCGATTGGCCAGCTCTGGCTGCGCACCGCGCGAGTGCGAGAAGAAGTCGGAGACGGCGACGACGCCGAACCCGCCGAGGCGCCACTCGGCTTGTGCGCGTTGCTCTGGGCTGCGTTCGGCTACGGCGCACAGACGCTCTACCTCTCGCGTTACGGCCGCGAGGTGACCTTTCTGCCGATCGTCGCGCTTTCGCTCTTGGTCGCGCTCTTCCTGCGCGACGTCGAACGACGCGGCAACGGCTCCTGGGCGGCGGGCATCTCGGCGCTCTTTCTGACTTGCCTGGTGCTGCGCGACTACGCCATGTATCCCAGCGTCCCGCTGCATGGCATGCCGATCGCCAACTTCGAAGTTCCGAAAGTCTGGAACCCGACGGGTGCCTGGGCGCTCACGCTCGGCGCGTTCGGCGGCCTTGCGCTGCTCGGCTTCGGTGCTCCGACGGCCCCGGAGCGTCCATCCCTGTCCGCTCCCTGGCACTTCCTGCGCGAGCAGTGGCGCCGCGGCCTGGTGTTCAAGATCTGGCTCGTAGCCATCGCGCTCGGCCTCATGGCGCTGGCGGTGTTCGGGGCGCTGGCCTACCTGATCCCGGCGCAGCTCCAGCTGAGCACGCTGGCTGCCAAGTGGGTGCGGCGGCTGCTCTTCGTGCCGTTTGCGATCCCGATTGCAGTCGGTGCCGGCCAGCTCGTGCTCTTCGGCTGCGGAAAGCTGGGCGGTGCGCGGCTCCTGCCCATGTTGCTCGCGGGCGCCTGCGTCGGCGTCTATGCCTCGCAGGTCTTCCTGCCGGCGCTCTCGGAGCACTTCTCGCCGCGCGAGATCTACGAGGGCTACAACTCGCTGGCCGGGCCGGGCGAAATGCTGGGCGAGTATCGGGTGGGCGGGCGCGCGTCCGGCTACTATGCCAAGGGTCGCGTGGTCGAGCTGACCAGCGTGAACGCGCTGGTCGACCACCTTCGCGGGAGTGGACGCCGCTGGGCCGCCTTCCCTGCCGAGGAGCTCGCGAGCATCGACCGCGCGTATCGCAAGCGCGGCGGTCAGCACGTCTTCGTCGCCGATGCGCGTAGCGCCCGGGTGCTGCTGGCCACGAACCAACCCGTTCCGGGCAGAGCCAATCAGAACCTGCTCTCCGGACACGTCCTGAAGGCGCCGCCCGACAAGATCCAGCACCGGATCGAAGCCAGCTTCGACGATCGCATCCAGCTCTTGGGCTACGATCTAGTCACCGCGCACAACGGCTACGTCGGCGGTGGCGAGTCGTTCAAGATCATCTGGTACTTCCGCGTCCTGCAGAGCGTTCCTGTCGACTACCGCATCTTCGTGCACATCGACGGCGAAGGCCAACGCATCCACGGCGACCACGATCCGGTGGAAGGCAAATACCCGGTCCGCCTCTGGGACCAAGGCGACGTGATCGTGGACCAGCAGGAGCTGGAGGTGCCGGCGAGCGACCGCCACGGCGACTACGCGATCCTGATGGGCTTCTACAGCGGCGACGCGCGGCTGCCCGTAAAGAGCGGCCCAAACGATGGCGAGAACCGCGTTCGCGTCGGGGTATTGCGTATTCAGTAGCTCGCGTGCAAGAACGGCCTTGGAACTTCCCGCCATGGTCCACAAGATTGACAAGCCCGAAAGCGAAGAGTCGGCCGCGGACCGCCGCGTGCACCAGCGCTTCGAAACAGCCATCGCGGTGGACTATGCGAGTGGCGAGACCTTTCTCTTCGCCTACCTGCAGAACATCAGCGAGATGGGCATCTTCATCCGGACCGACCATCCGGCGCCCATCGGAACGTGCCTGCGCCTGCGCTTCCAGGTGGACCCAGACGACAAGGCCGACCCGCTCACGCTCGATGGCGAGGTCACCTGGGTGAACCCGTTGCGCGCGTCGGGCGACAACCTGAATCCAGGCATGGGCGTGCGCTTCAGCCAGCTCACTCCAGACAAGCGCGAGCAGGTGGTAAGCCTGGTGCGCACCGTCGCGTATCTTCACCAAGACGAAGACGAGCACGACGCGGACGCTTAGTGACATACACGCCGAGCAGCCTGCGGCTCTCGGCGTAGATGGTCACATACACGCCGAGCAGCCTGCGGCTCTCGGCGTAGATGGTCACATACACGCCGAGCAGCCTGCGGCTCTCGGCGTAGA
>JADGRG010000037.1 GCA_017881145.1 Sandaracinaceae bacterium
CCATTTGCGAGCCGAAGAGCAAAGCCGCCGCGTCGCGTGGCAACGCGTGGATGACACCCGAGATCGGCAGCTCGCTCGGCTCTGCGTCGATGTCCACATCGATCTGATCAGCCGAAGGACGGTCGTGCGAGTCGGCAACCTGCTCGATGTCAGCGTCGACATCGAGGTCTGTCTCGTCTTCGTCTATGCCGGCCCCCTGACGCGGCACGTCGTCACCGGGAACCCGCACGGGACGGCGAGTCAGCCGGCGTGTCGTCTTGCGACGCCGCCCGAGCTTCCGGATGCCGAGGTCGTCGCTCATGCCTCGCTCTCGCTCCGCGGCTGTCTCTTCCGAAGCAGCGCTTCACCGTAACGCACGCTCGAAGCGGCTCGCTGCACGAACGAGAGCCCCGCACCGGGACCTGCGAACACGATTACCGTGGAGCCGAGGTGGAAGGCCCCGAGCTCGTCTCCGCGAGCTAGCCGTGGCGCATCACCTTGCGCGTAAACGGTCTCGCCAAAGCAGCGCCCCTCGTTGGTCACGATATCGGCGTCGAAGGCGAGGCTGATCCGCCCTACCCCGATCGCCCCCACCATGACGGTCGCGATCGGACCATGGATGGGGCTCTCTTGCTCGATCACGACGCGCTCATTGCGCGCGAAGAGCTTGGGCACGTGACGCAGACCGATTTTGTTCACGGGAAAGAGCGTTCCTGGCACATGCCGGAGCACGCGCACCGGGCCGTCGACCGGTGCATGCACACGGTGGTAGTCCCGCGGCGAGAGGTAGATGATGGCGAAGACGCCTCCTGCGTAGAGGCTCGCAGCGCGCTCATCCGCGAGCAACTCACCCGCGGTGTAGAGGCGACCTTTCACGAGCAGGGTCGAACCGAGGTCGATGGGACCGAGGTCCTCGAGTCGTCCATCGGCTGGGCAGAGGAGGGCCTCTTGGTCAGCGTCGAGCGGACGTAGCCCCGCCTTCAGTCGGCGCGTGAAGAAGTCATCGAAGCTCGGGAAGCCCCGCTGTGGAACATCAAAGTCGGCAAGGTCTACGCCGTAGGCGCTGCAATAGGCTCGCATCGCAGCACGCAGCACGGGTTGCGGCGCCTTGAGCCTGGCGATCCTTCCAACGGCCCGGCTCAGCCCTTTTCGAGGTAGTACCTTGAGCGACGTTGCTGCGACGCGGGACGAGCTTATCAGCATGATGGATCGGACGGTGCGACCCGCGGCTGCCGACGGAAACGGCCCGCGCGACGACTTTTTCGATGCTAGCCGACACGCAGAGAGGGCGTCAAACGTGCTGGCGCCTTACCTCCACCACGAAACTCCAACAACTTGCAGAACACCACAGGGGAGACCAGACCGGCAGGCCTGCGGCGCGCCGTAGGCCGCGATACCCCGCCAGCGTGGGCGTCGCCACAATTGCCGAGAATGTCAGGCTTCTGTCGGGGCCAGAACGACATCGGCCCCCGCCCGGATACCCCGAGCGAGGGCCAACGCGCGTGTTGAGTGCGTTCTATCAGCCGCAGGTCGTTTCGATGATCAAACGCGCCACGATGTAGGGATCGCAATTGGCGCAGGGACGACGGTCTTCCAGATAGCCCTTGCCTTGCTGATCCACATGCAGCGGGATGCGAATCGAGGCACCGCGGTTGCCCGTGCCAAACGAAAACTCCTTGTACGAAGCCGTTTCGTGCTTGCCGGTCAGCCGGTCCTCGATGCCGGATCCGTAGTTCTTGACGTGCAGCTCCGCTCGCGGGCGGAACTTCTCGCAAGCGGCGAGGATCGCCTTGATGCCGCCATCGGCGCGCATTTCCTTGGTCGAGAAGTTGGTGTGGCAACCGGTGCCGTTCCAATCACCCTTCATCGGCTTGGCATCGAGGCTCACCGCCACGCCGAAGTCCTCGGCGATCCGCGACATGAGCCAGCGTGCCAGGTGGAGGTGGTCACCCACCTCGAGCGCAGCTGCCACACCGATCTGATACTCCCACTGGCCCGGCATGACCTCGGCGTTGATGCCGGCAAACTTCAAGCCCGCAGCCAAGCAAGCATCCATGTGCTTCTCGACGATTGGCCGCCCGAACGCCTCGGCAGCACCCACACTGCAGTAGTAGGGGCCCTGCGGTGCCGGGTAGCCGCCCTCCGGGAAACCCAGTGGCCGGCCGTCCTTGCCGAGCAGCGTGTACTCCTGCTCCATGCCGAACATCGGCTCCTGCGCGGCGTGCTTCTCCGCAACGGCGCGCAGCGCGGCACGCGTGTTGGTCGGGTGCGGCTTGCCGTCGGCGCTGAACACCTCGGTCATCACCAGAATGTGGTCGCCGCCACGGATCGGATCCGGGCAGCAGAACACCGGCCTGATGATGCAGTCCGAAGCGTGACCTTCGGCCTGGTTGGTGCTCGAACCGTCGAAGCCCCACTCGGGGAGCTGCTTCACGTCCTTCACTGGCGCTGGACCCGAAAGAATCTTCGTCTTGGAACGGAGCTTCCGTGTTGGCTCCGTGCCGTCTACCCAGATGTACTCAGCCTTGATTGCCATGCTTGGTCTCCATGTCTCGCTGCGCCGGATGCCCTACCCGGCCTTCACTGAATTGTTCACCCCGAACGCCCTACGCCGAGAGCCGCAGGCTGCTCGGCGGGTATGTGACTCACGCCGAGAGCCAACGCGGAGAGCCGTAGGCTGCTCCGCGGGTATGTGATCAACCGCTCGGCGGGTATGCTAGTTAAACGGCGTCCTCCCCGCGTTCACCAGTTCGGATACGGATCGCCTCTTCGACCGCCACGATGAAGATCTTGCCGTCGCCGATGCGCCCGGTCTTAGCCGTCTTCTCGATCGCCTCGATGACTTGATTGACTTGGCTGTCCGAGACGACCAGCTCAATCTTCACCTTCGGCACGAAGTCCACGACGTAGGCAGACCCACGGTAGACCTCCTTCTTGCCTCCGGTGCGACCGAATCCCTTGACCTCACTGACGGTCATGCCCTGGATACCGATCTCGCCGAGTGCGTCCTTCACTTCGTCCAGCTTGAACGGTTTGATAATGGCTTCGACTTTTTTCATTAGAGCTCTCCCTGGCGCAGAGGTGCGTACGAGTGACGTAGCTACCAAACATTTCCAGAATGTTTCATACGAGTAAAAATGCCAAAGCCCAAGGCATTGCACGCATCTACTTGCACCGCTATGAGAGAGCCCCAGAACAAACGGGGAGGATTGTCATGGCTCATCATGCACGTGTCTGTGTGGCTGCGATCTATGCGTTGGCGTTGGCTGGCTGTGCTGCAAAGCCCACCCCACCAGCAAACTATCCCCCAATCGAAGCGCCGCCTTCGGTAGCCGCGGCCCTCGCCGCCCCGCCACCGGCGCCGGAAGCGCCTGCTCCCTTGCCGGCGCCACCTGTGCAGGTGGTCGCGGCAGAGAGCACGCCGCTCGAAGGTGCGGCTCCGACGCTACAGCTACGCGCACCGCGCGAAGGACAGCTCATCAAGACCGACCAGGTCGAGGTGAAGCTGGAGGTGAAGAACTGGGCGCTCTCGCCCGAGGGCAGCCACGTGCACCTGATCGTCGACAACGAGCCCTACATCGCGATTCGCGACGTGAGCAAGCCGATCGACTTGCGCGCACTGGTGCAAGCCCAACTCGGGCACGACCTCGCGGAAGGCACCCACCTGCTGCGCGCATTCCCGGGACGCGGCCACCACGAATCAGTCAAAGAGCACGGGGCGTTCGACGTGAAGGTCTTTCACTTCAAGACCAAGTCGAAAGACTTCAAGTTCGATGCCAAAGCGCCGCTGCTCACTTTTAGCCGCCCCAAAGGGTGCGTCGACCTCGGGCAGCGCGTGCTCCTCGATTTCTACGTCACGAATACGAAGCTCTCGGCCACCGACAGCCGCGTGCGCGTCACGATCGACGGTGCAGCCCAGGCCGAGATCGCGCAGTGGACGCCGCACTACATCGAGAACCTCACAGAAGGCGAGCACGAGCTGCGTCTTGCGCTCGTAAACGCCAAGGGCGAGCCGGTCGCGGGGCTGTTCAACGACACAACGCGCAAGATTCGCATCGCATCGAGCTGCAAGGCACTCACCGCTGCGCCAGCAGCTGCCACGCCCACAACACTTCCGACGCCGGCATCCGCTGCGGCGGAGCCCGCCTGCGGCGCGGGATCGACCATGCCAATGGCGCCCCCAGCACCAGCGACCAGCCCGACGAAGCGCTAGAGATTCGCCCGCGGAAGCCCGGAATTGACGAGCCTTTCTGCGATCTTCAATATGAGCGCCGCGTGGTTTCCCTGCTCGACACAGTACGCGACCTAGGACGCCTGCGTGAAATCGCGGGCGTGCTGGCGCGGCATGGCTTCGGTCAGCTCGTGCAGCGCACCGGGCTGTCCAGCCTGGTGCCTGGCTGGAAAGCTGAGACTGACGAGACCAGCCTGGCAGTGCGGGTGAGGCTGACGCTCGAAGAGCTGGGCCCGACGTTCGTAAAGCTGGGGCAGCTCGGCTCGACACGCCCCGACATCCTGCCTGCCGACGTGATCGAGGAGCTCCAGCGCCTGCAGGACGACGTGCCCCCGTTGCCCTGGGACGAGATGAAGCGCGCGATCGAGAACGAGCTCGGCGCACCCATCTCGGAGCTCTTTACTTACCTCGACGAAACGCCGCTGGCTTCTGCGTCCATCGGTCAAGTGTATCGCGCGGGCCTGCGCACCGAGGACGGCCAAGTCGACGTCGTCGTCAAGGTCCAGCGTCCCAACGTCGCTGCCACCATCAGCCGCGACATCGACTTGCTCTATTTCTTGGCGCGAACCATCGAGCGCTCGATCCCGGAGTCCCAGATCTACATGCCGGTGCGCATGGTCGAAGAGTTCGACCGCGCCATTCGCGCCGAGCTCGACTACGCGCAGGAAGCCGACAACGCCGAGCGTTTCGCGCAGAACTTCGTGGACCTCGACACGGTGGCGTTCCCGGCGGTGTTCCGGCAGGTTTCCTCGCGCAAAGCCATCACGCTCGGCTATCTGCCGGGCAAGAACGTCTTCGACGCCGTCGCAGAAGGCGCGAGCGCGGAGCGCATTGCGAAGAATGCCGTCCAGATCGTCGTGAAGATGATCTTCGAGCACGGTTTCTTTCACGCGGATCCACACCCCGGCAACATCTTGATCATGGGCGAGCCGAGCCGCCCGGTGCTGGGCTTGGTCGATCTGGGCTTGGTCGGCAGGCTCAGCCCGCGCTTTCGCGACCGACTGATCGATCTGGTCATCGCCATCGGCACACGCAACACCCGCGCGCTCGCCGATGCGCTCTACGCGATCGGCAGACCCACCAAGAAGATCGACCGAGCCGCCTACGAAGCCGAGGTCACGCAGCTTGCGGACAAATATCTCGGCCGCAAGCTCGGCGACGTTCCCTTCGCCGACCTGATCCGCGACCTAGCGCGCGGCGCAGTGAAATACGGCCTGGAAACGCCGGCAGACTTGCTGATGGTCGGTAAAGCGCTGATGACCGTCGAAGGCATCGCGCGGCAGATCTATCCGACGCTCGATATCGTCGAAGAGATCCGGCCCTACTTCACGCAGATCGTCGGCTACCGCTATTCGCCGGAACGCATCACGGCTGATCTCGTCAACCTGGCGACGCGTTTTGCCAACGCTGCCAGCGAGTTTCCGGCGCGCACCGAGGACATTCTCGAAGACCTTCGGCACGGCCGTATGAGCATGGAAATGCGGCAGCCGACGCTGGTCCACGCGAGCGAACGGTTGGGGCGGCGCATCTTCTCGGGGATGGTGGTCTCTGCACTGATCCTCTCGGCCAGCATGCTGGCGGCGCACGATCACCTCGCGCTTGGCTCCGCCCTTTTCGCGCTGGCGGCGACCTGGACCTTCTGGAGCGGAGTCGCGCTGGCCTGGGGCAAGAGCCGCCTCGGTCGGTAGTTCACCCGAGCCGCTCGCCCGACGGTCGCCGGCCAGCACGCTGGTTTGGTGGCTCATCTGCGGCCCGCGGGTAACTCCGAGTTGCACGGATCAATTGGGTGGCTATACTGAACGTCAGAGCAGGACCCTCCATGCCTCGTGACCTCGAAAAGTCCAGCCGCGCCGGGAGCTCCCGCAGCTCCGCTTCTCGCACTGCCGCCCGCAGTGCGCAGCAGAGTGCCTCTGTCGAGACGCAGACCGCTCGGTGGTCGGCGGAGCTTGCAGATTTCCCGGCGCGGCTCCTGCTTGGGCTAGCGGTCCCGCTCACGCTGTGGCTGGATGTTCCCGGCGCTCCGGTGCCCGTATGCATCACGACCGCGGCCCTGACCGAGAACGAGCCCGTGCTCTCGCAGGCCATCGTCTTCGACCGCGACGAGCTCACGGCCATCCTGTGCGGCGTCGAGGCAGAGCGTTTGTCGCGCAGAGAGTTGCTCTCGCTCTGTTTCGACAAGTGGCGCAGGCCAGCGCTGCGGATCGCCGCGGCAGATACGCTCGGCGGCGCTATGCCTCGGGAGCCGGAGGGGACGTGGTCGGTCGGCCGCGTCCTCCGACAGCTGGGGGCCACCCTAGTCCGCCTCGAGCTGCCCGAGCTGGCACCTGCCGCAGAGCGGCTACCAGCTGCAGCCTGAGCGCAGCTGCAGGCCGCACGACTCAGCGCAGCACGCGGTGCGAGAACCACAGGCCGAGCGCGCCAGCTGACAGACACGTCACGACCGTCAGAGCCACGTAGCTGGCGGCGCGACCCACCTCGCCCTGCTCGGCCATGCGCAGCGTCTCCATGTTGAACGACGAATAAGTCGTGAAGCCGCCCATGACTCCCGTGCCCAGCACCAAGCGCAGCCCCACGCCAAGCACGCCGTGTCCGGCCCCCAGCTCGCTCAGAACGGCGAGCACGAACGACCCGAGCACGTTTACCGCGAAAGTGGCGTAGGGCAGCGTCGGCCCGAGGAGCTGCCCAAGCCAGAGGTTGGCGAGGTAGCGGGCTAGCGTGCCCGCCGCACCACCAAGCATGACGAGCAACGCAGCCACGCGGGCACGATAGACCACGCGTCGACTCGACGGAAGCGCATGCGCAAGGCGGTTGAGCCGCAAGTGCTTGGGCTCTATCCTTCGCGCGCCATGACCAAGGCAAAGACATCGGCGCGGGCGCGCACGAAGCAGAGTGAGCGGCCCCGGCTGGCAGCCCGCACGCTCGTGCTCAGCGGCAAGCACGTGCCCTTGCTCTCTGGCGCGATGCACTACTTTCGCCACAAACCAAGTGATTGGCGCCCAGCACTCGAGTCGGTCAAAGCGCTTGGCCTTGCGATGGTCGAGACCTATGTCCCGTGGGGTGTCCACGAGACCAGCGACGGCACGTGCGACTTCGGTCAACGCGATCCCCAAAAGGATCTTGGGGCGTTCCTCGATCTGGCGCACTCACTCGGGCTCTACGTCTTCCTGCGACCTGGACCGCACATCAACGCCGAGCTCACCTACTTCGGACTGCCGGCGCGCATCATCTACGACGCCGCGTGCCAGGCGCGCTCACCGCGCGGCAATCCTCTACCCTTCGTTGCGCCACCGAAGATGTTTCCGATCCCGTCCACCGCCAGCGAGCGCTTCCTGCACGAGACGGCTCGTTGGTTTGGCGCGGTGGCAGAAGTGGTGCGCCCGCGCATGTGGCCCGAGGGTCCGGTGGTCTTGCTGCAGGTCGACAACGAAGGCGCGTTCTACTTTCGCGACGCTCCTTACGATCAGGATTACCACCCCGACGCAGTGGCGAAGTACGAAGCATTCCTGCGCGCTCGCTACACCGCGCTCGAGACGCTGAATGCAGCCTACGATGCCAGCTTCGCTGAATGGAGCGAAGTGGCGCCTCCGCAGCACTTCGAGGGCGCGACGCATGCAGCGCTGCGCCAGCAACTCGACCACATGGAATTCCACGAGGAAGTGCTGGCCGGCGCACTCTCGCGCATGCGCGCAGCGCTCGAAGCGCACGGCCTCGGCGAGCTACCCACGGTACACAATCTACCGATGGGCGAAGCCGGCCTGCCCATCTCGCTGGCGCGCATCGATCGCGGCGTGGACGTCGCCGGCCTCGACTACTACCACCGCCGCAGCGATCTGCGCGTGGTCAAGCGCCGCACCTTGCGAATGGCTGGGTCCGTGCGCTTTCCTTACGCGCCGGAGATGGGTGTCGGCGCACCCATGTGGTTCGCCCCGCGATCCGACAACGATTCGTTGCTGACCACGCTCTGTGCGTGCGCCTACGGAATCCGCGGCATCAACCTCTACATGGCCGTGGACCGTGACCGCTGGTATGGCGCGCCCATCGGTGAGGATGGTCAGCCGCGAGCGCATGCTGTGCAGTGGACGCGGCTCCTGTCTGCACTCGCTCGCGTCGCCTTTCACGAGCTCAAGCGACGCGTCGAAGTCGCCATCCAGCTTCCCAAGGAGTACGCGCGGCTCACGCGGGCCACTCACACGCTGGGCGCACTCAGCCCCATGTTGCTCGATCTGGCGGGTGCGGGTGCGGGCGCCGCATCGCTGCAGGACGCTCTCGGCTTTGCAGCGCCCATCCAACTCGAGTGGACACGTTTCGTCGACCGCTTCGCCCGGGCGCTCGACCAGGCCGGTGTGCCGTACGTCTACGTCGAAAGCGACGCGGAGCCAGAACGCCTCGCCGGGCTGCGCCTGCTGATCACACCGACCTTCGAATACGCTGACTACGCTCGGTGGCAACGCATCCGCGACTTCGCTGCCGCCGGGGGAACCGTCATCTACGGTCCGCGCACACCGCATCTTGGTACAGAGCTCGCACCGCAGGTCTTCGAGGTGCCAGAAGGTGCCAGCTGCGTCGAGGTCCCCGATCAGCTGGATGCCGACCGCATCATACACTCGCTGGTCGACGCACTCGGACTCGCCCAACCTTTCCCTGTCTCCCCGCGTTCCGTCGACAGCGTCGTGCACGAGGACGCCGAGGGCCCGAGGGTGCTCTTTCTGGTGCAACCCGACGCGAGCTCCGTAGCTGCAGAGATTCGACTTCCAGAGCCGATGGTGCTGATCGACGTCATGACCGACGAACGCTTCGCTGGCGAGGCGAGTGTCACCATCCCCCTGCCCGGCCACTGCTGCCGCATGTTGATCTGCGAACGCACTCGCCCCGTATCGTCACGCCCCAAGCCTCCATCGGCGCGCAGGAGCGCCTCGTAATGCTGAGCCGAGATCTGCGTTTTTCGGGTTTTTCTGCGCGCTCGTGGCAGCACCTCGTATCGCTCTTCGATCCGAGCGAGGGCCCGGCCGGAGAGCACGTTGCAGCTCAGGACGAGCTTGCCAAGCACGGCACGGTGGTCGTGACCGAAGCAGCCGATGGCTCCGCATGCGCAGCGTTCCACACGGATCGCGGCAGCATCGACACCGGAAGCTACACCAGCCGCGCCGACTTGCCGCAGCTCTGCGAACGCCAGCTTGCGTTGCGAGGTGTCGTGGTACGCCGCGGTGCGATCGAAGAGCTCACCGAACGCGCTGCACTGCGCGTGCTGGCAGAAGACGACTACGTTTCGCAGTGGCTTGCGCTCTTGGCTGTGGCGCGGGAGCTCGAACGCGACGGCCTGCTGCATTTCTGGCCATCCCGCGCGGCGATCCCGTTGCCAAGCTCAGCCGTCGTTGCGCGGACGCTCGACGTGGTGCTGCCCGACGAGCACAGCTTCCTCGCCGTGGTGTGGGAAGGATCGGAGATCTGGACTGCGCTGCTCTTGCGTCGACGCGGCGGCGACATCGACTTGATCGCGGGACCCGAGCTGGTGTCGGACGTCACGGGTCCGCTCGGTGGCGACTACCGGCGTGACCACCGCACGCTGAGCCAAGCTGTCTCGCGCGCCATCGCACCGGTTCACATTGGCCTCTTCGCCGAGCGCGAGAGGCTGACTCAGCTGCTGCGCGACCCTCGCCCGGGCGCGTGGGCAAAGGCTATCGCGGTGCGGGACGTGATCATCGACCCAGCCCCCGCCTACGTCCACGTGGCAGCTGGCGCCGATGCGTTACGTGCCGCCGCCGCGAGCACCAGCCAGTGGCTCGGTGGGCTGGACATCCTCGCACCCTTCGAGCCCCTGGCTCGCATCGTGCGCGAGCAGGTGGTGCACGTCGCCAGCGTCACGAACCTACTCGGCTGGAACCCCCTGCAGACGCTGGCCGGCCGCCTGCGCAAATAGTCGCGTAGGACGGCGTTTGCGAGTTTCAGAAGAGCGATGTCACATAATTTGACATCTGGTCGCACGTTCTGTAATCACCTGTCTTACCTATTCGCGTGACCAGTGGATGTCTGTTTAGGGACATGCTCGTTAGTAACATACCCGCCGAGCAGCCTTCGGCTCTCGGCGTGATCGGTGACATACCCGCCGAGCAGCCTTCGGCTC
Source organism: Sandaracinaceae bacterium (assembly GCA_017881145.1). Taxonomy (GTDB): domain Bacteria; phylum Myxococcota_A; class Polyangia; order Polyangiales; family JAFGIB01; genus JADGRF01. The sequence continues at coordinate 10,332 of JADGRG010000037.1, forward strand.
TCGGCGTAGTTGAGTCGGCGTCCCCTTGCACGAGGTTCCCATGCAGAAGCTAACCGAGCGACAAGACATGGTTCTGCAGTACATCAACTCGTCGATTACCGATCGTGGCTATCCGCCCACGCTGCGGGAAATCGGCAACTTCATGGGGATCCGCAGCACCAACGGCGTCAACGATCACCTGCGTGCGCTGGAACGCAAAGGCTACCTGACCCGCGAGGACATGAAGTCGCGGGCACTCCGCCCTACAGGGATCAACGGCAGTGGCAGTGGCAACAACGGCCACAATGGCCACAGCGCGCACGGCGGCCACGGCAGCGACGACAATCTCATCGAGATTCCGATCCTCGGGCGCGTAGCCGCGGGCCAACTGAGCGAGGCCATCGAAAGCCCACAGGATACAGTCCACATCGACCGCATGATGGTTGGCGGCGCGCGCGACGTGTTCGGTCTGCGCATCAAGGGCGAGTCCATGATCGACGCTGGCATTCACGATGGCGACTACGTCTTCGTCAAGAAGCAGATCGAGGCGCGGCGCGGCGAGATCATCATTGCGCTGGTCGGCGAAGAAGCCACCTGCAAGTATTACTATCCGGAATCGGATCGCGTGCGCTTGGTGCCAGCCAACCAGACCATGACAGACATCGTCATCAGCAAGGACGACTGGCGCTCGACGCACATCCTAGGCGTCGTGGTGGGCATCTATCGTCGGCTGAACTGAAGAGCTGTCCAGAAATGGCTCATAGCGGCTTACGTCCTGCCAAAAATCCTCGAAATACGCGAGTATTCCTGCGGTTTTTTCTGCGGGCGCGCTCGCTCTGCGCCGATTTCTGGACAGCTCTTGAGCGGAGTTGGCAGCGCGCGGCGCGCGGGAGCGTGGCGAAATCGTTGTGAACACGGTCATCCTCTGGGATGTGATGGACACGCTGGTGCGTGATCCCTTTTTCACACACGTCGCGAGCTTCCTCGGCGTGTCGTTTCCGGAGCTCATGGCACGCAAGCACCCCACAGCGTGGGGCGATTTCGAGGTTGGCAAACTCGACGAACCCGGCCTCTACACACGCTTCTATGCTGACGGCACGCTCATTGATGGGCCAGGGCTCAAGCAATGCATGCGCGATGCCTACGCCTTCGTCGACGGCATCGAAGCGCTGCTCGGCGAGCTCAAAGCAGCTGGCATTGCCATGCACGCGCTCTCCAACTACTCGTCCTGGTATCGGTTGATCGATGAGCGGCTCGGTCTCTCGCGCTACGTCGAGCTTTCGTTCATCTCGTGCAACACAGGCGTGAGAAAGCCGGCGGCGGGAGCCTTTCTCGGTGCCTGCACGGCGCTTGGTTGCGCGCCGCACGAGTGCCTCTTTGTCGATGACCGCATGGCCAACTGCAAGGCAGCGGAAGCGCTCGGGATGCCCAGCATTCACTTCCAGGGTGACGTCGCCGCGTTGCGTTCCGAGCTCGTGCGCCATCGATTGCTCGAACGCGGGTGAATGCTGCGGGCAACAGCGCAGACCCGTGTCTGCGCTGCATGGCGTAGCGAGGCTCGGCGACAACCGTGGCAGGATTGACCGGCTCGCTCTCGCCGCTATACAAACCTCGCTTCCCCGGTCCGCAGGCATAAGGAGTCTACGCGCATGAGAGCAATGCTCTGCAAAGCCTTTGGTCCCCCGGAAAGCCTGGTGCTGGAGGAGCTGCCCCGGCCGGCGCTCGGACCCGGCCAGGTTCGACTGGCCGTGCAGGCAGCGGGCGTGAACTTCCCCGACGTGCTGATGATTCAGGGCAAGTACCAGTGGAAGCCACCCTTCCCCTTCGCTCCGGGAGCGGAAGTCGCCGGAGAAGTCATCGAGATCGCGCCCGACGTGACCTCAGTGAAACGCGGCGATCGGGTCATGGCCATGGTCGGAGCCAACGGCTTCGCCGACGAGGCAGTGGCTGCCGCCGTCAGCTGCATGATTCTGCCGGAGAGCATGGACTACGTGGTCGGCGCCGGATTCTCGATGACCTACGGCACGAGCTACTACGCCCTCGTGCAACGCGCTCAGCTCAAGGCCGGAGAAGTCTTGCTGGTGCACGGCGCAGCCGGCGGCGTAGGCACGGCGGCGGTGGATATCGGCAAGCATCTCGGCGCGAAGATCATCGCGACCGGCGGCAGCGACGAGAAGCTTGCACGCGTCGCGACGCACTATGGCATCGAACACGTGCTCAACTACCAGAGCAATCCCAAGTGGCGCGAGCGCGTCAAGGAGATCACGGCAGGCCAAGGCGCCGACGTGGTCTACGAAGCCGTGGGCGGCGAGGTGCTGGAGCAGTCGCTGCGCTGCCTCAACTGGAACGGACGCATCCTGATCATTGGTTTCGCTGGCGGCGAGATCCCCAAGGTGCCGGCCAACCTCATCCTGCTCAAGAGCGCGTCGCTGGTCGGAGTGTTCTGGGGCGCGTGGCTCGGCCGTGAGCCAGAGGTCAACCGCGCAAACTTCCAGACGATGTTCGATTGGCACAAGGCCGGCAAGCTCAAGCCGATGGTCTCGCACACCTTCCCGCTCGAGCGCGCCGCCGATGCCCTCTATGCGGTCATCAACCGCGAGGTGGTCGGCAAGTGCGTGATCACCATGGGTCGTAGCTAACGGACCTCGTGGTTGCCTGACTGCGGCCCTGCCGGAATGAAGAGGGGCAAGCTGGATGACCCGGCTTGCCCCTCGCTGACGATGTCTGGATGACTAGAGGGCCGTTATCTGCTCAGGCCACAACCTGCGTCACATCGCGCCTGGATAGCGGTTGGTGATGGCCAAGACCTTGTCGAGGAGCTCCTTCGAATAGGTGCGACCGACCATACGCAGGCGGAGCTTGGTGCCGGCCTCTTCCCACTCTGCTTGCTTCAAGAACGTGAAGGGCTTGACGCCGTGCGTCTGGAGCTTCGCGTAGGTGCGTTCGTCGTCCTCGCGGAACTTCTTCTGGGTCTCCGCCGACTGCTCGGCGACAACCTTGTCGAGGACCGCCTGGTCCGCCTTGCTGAGCCCCTCCCAGAGCTGCTTGCGCAGCAAGAAGGCACCCTGCATCACGTCGACGGGCGATGCCGACACGTTCTCGGTGCTGCTGGTCCAGCGGAACGCCGCGCCGAGCACCGACGAGATCCAGACCGTGTCGATCATGTTGGTCTGCAGCCCGCCGAAGACTTCGTTGAGCTCCAGCGGAACGCCGGTCACGTTGATCATCTTGTAGAACTCTTTGAGCAACGCGCTCGCCGGGTAGAGCCACGGGCGACCGGTGCGCAGGTCGTCGAAGGTCCGGATCGGCTTCTTGCCGAAGATGCGGATCTTGCCGGCATCCCACCAGCTCATGATCTTGAAGCCGTTTTCCCAGGCTTCCTTGTTGAACACCGGCGTGAGCTCTTCGCGCACGGCGTCGACCTGCTTGTAATTGAAGAAGGTCTGCGGAGCCATCAGGATGGTGCACTGGTGCACGAACTGGGCGACGATGTCGACGCCGAGCGGCGAAGCGTCGATCTGCCCGGAGCGCATCTTGCGCATCACGGTCATGTCGTCGCCGGCACTGCCGCCATAGTAAGTCTTGAACTGGATGCGACCGCCGGTGGCTTCGCCGAGCCGCTGGTTGTAGCGCTTCTCCTGGATCTGGATGTCCGAGCTGCGCGGCACCATGGTCGCTATCTTGATGGTGACCTGCGCGGGTTCGCCTTCAGCGTGCAGGCGAGTGCCGGCCGGCACGGCCAAGAACAAAGCCGCTATGAGAACGAGTGACACCGAAGCTCGCATCAGAATCCTCCTGAGGTGACGTGGACTCGCGTGCGAGTCCCGCCGTGGGTGGCACGGGGCGTTGTCAACGGCCACCCACGCAAACGGGTCGCACTATACGCGCAATGCCCCCGCCTGGCGACGGGGATCGCGCGCTGGAAGTTTCGCGCAGGGCGCTTTCGACTCATTCGGCCGGACCTGACTTGTCCCTCAGAGATCGAAGCGTGGCGGTCCGGCTGGATCATATCCCGCCCTGGACGAGCTCTCGCGAGGCCTATTCAGTCATGGAGACGAGGAGTTGGCGCCGATGCGGGGTTCCTCGGGTGCGTTCGTTTGCATGAACGAACGCGGCTTCAGTGAAAGTCGCGACTGCTGGTGCGCGCCGGTGAGCGCTCGGTGTTGGGCTCCCAGAGCGCATCCGCAACCAAATGCACGACACCATCATCTGTCTGGATGTGACCCGTCACGCCCAGAAAAGAAGCGGTTCGCGCCAAGAGCGCATGGGCATCGAAGACCCGCTTCCACAACACCACGTTAGCGAACCCGGTCTCGTCTTCGAGCGTCATGAACGTCACCCCCGAGGCTGTGCCTGGCCGCTGGCGGCAGATGACCAAACCCGCGTAACGCACGCGTGCTCCATGCTGAAGCTCACCAAGGCCACGCGCATCCGGCAGACCTTGCCTACGAAGCTCCTCGCGCAAAATCGCGAGAGGATGAGAGCTCACGCTGTGAGCGCTAGTCCGATAATCCCAAGCCAGCTTTTCGAGCGGCAAAAGCATCTGAAAGCTTGGAGCCGTCGCGGGCGATGCCACCGAGAGGACGGTGTCACGCTCGCGCAAGAAGCCGCGCAGATCCCAAAGCGCCTGTCTGCGTGAGCTTCCAAAGCTCTCGAAGG
>JADGRG010000357.1 GCA_017881145.1 Sandaracinaceae bacterium
GCAGGCGGCCGACACCCGCCCCAACCGCTTCGTCGCCGCGCAGAACGTGGTCGACGACTTCATCGGCAAGCGCCCCAACGACCGGATCGGCGCTGTCATCTTCGGTCGCGATGCGCACACGCTCTTGCCGCTGACCACCGACCACGAAGCCTTGCGCTCCATGATCTCGGGCCTGGAGCTGGGCGTCATCGAGGGACGCGGCACGGCCATCGGGAATGCCATCGGCACCGCGCTCAACCGCCTGCGTCACTCGGACGCCAAGAGCAAGGTCGTGATCCTGCTCACGGACGGCGACTCCAACAGCGGCAACGTCTCGCCGCTGCAGGCTGCGGACTTCGCCAAGAACCTTGGCGTCAAGGTCTACACGGTCTTGATGGGTCGCACGGACTCGGCACCGGTGCAGTCGGGCCTCGACCTCTTCGGCCGTCCCGTCTTCGACCGCGGCAACTTCCCGGTCAACCCCGAGCTGCTCAAGAAGGTTGCAGCCCTCACCGGCGGTGAAGCGTTCCAAGTCGCGGATCGCGAAGCCCTGGAGCGTTCCTTCCACACCATCCTCGACCGCCTGCAGAAGTCGCAGATCGAAGATGCGGGCCGCGTTTACGGAGAGCTCTTCCCGGCGTTCCTCGCGCCAGCCTTGCTCCTGCTTCTGCTCGAGATCCTGGTCACGAGCCTCTTGCAGCGGAGGTGGCCATGACCTGGCACTCCCCGTGGTTGCTCTGGCTGCTCTGGCTTCTGCCCCTCGCTGTGCTGGCGATGATCGTCGGCTTTCGACTACGAAAGCGAGCGGCTGCGGCATTCGGAGCGCGCGAAGCCATCGGGCGCTTGGTGGTCGGGCGCTCCACCGGGCTGCGTGCAGCGCGCGCGATTGTGCTCCTGCTCGGCGTGGCGCTGGCGATCCTGGCGCTGGCGCGACCCCAATACGGTTCGCGCACGCGGATGCTGCGCAAGCGCGGCGTGGATGTGGTGATCGCGCTCGACTTCTCCAAGAGCATGCTGGCGCGTGACGTGCGCCCCAGCCGCATCGATCGCGCCAAGGCCGAAGTCACCGCGTTCCTGAACGAGCTGGCTGGCGACCGCGTCGGTATGGTGGCGTTCGCAGGCGAGACCATGGAGTTCCCGATGACGGTCGACTATTCGGCCGCCACCCTCTTCTTCCGGGACCTCGGGCCCTACGACATGCCGGTCGGCGGCACCGCGATTGGCCGCGCGCTCACCGCCAGCAAACAGCTGCTGGAGCGTTCCAGCCGGCCCGTGGCGGAGGGCGAGAAGAACGATCGCTCGCGCATCGTGATCCTGATGACCGATGGCGAAGATCACGAAGGCGATCCGGTCGCGGCGGCGGAAGAGCTCGCGAAGATCGGAGCCCGCGTGTATGCGGTGGGCATCGGCACGCGCGCAGGCGAGCCGGTTCCAACCTACGCCGACGACGGCACCTGGACCGGCTATCTGCGCGACGCAAGCGGCAACCCAGTGCTCACCGCCATGACCAGCGAGAACGAAGCGCAGCTCAAGAAGATCGCGCAAGTCACCTCCGGCAAGTACTTCGCCGCAGGGCGCGGCAGCGTGGGCATGGAGCAGATCCGCGCCGAGATGCGCCGCATGAAGCAGAGCGAGCTCCGGGCGCGCAAGGTCACCGTGCACGAGGAGCGCTATGCTCCGGTGCTGCTCCTGGCATTTCTGCTGGTGCTCCTCGAAGCCCTCTTGCCAGAAGCCTTTTTTCGTCGCATCCGCCCTGCGAGCTCTCCAGACAAGGAGCCCAGCCCATGAGGAAGATCTCATCTGCGCTTCTGGCTCTCTTCACTCTGAGCACGCCGCTGACGGCTGCAGCCGAGCTGCCGGCCTGGCTACGCACCGACAACGGCGACGTCGCGGAAGGCAACCAAAAGCTCAACAAGGGCGACGCCAAGGGTGCGCTGGCGGCCTTCGATGAGGCAGCGAAGCGTTTGCCCGGCTCGCCGGGTGTGCAGCTCAACCGAGGACTCGCTCTGCTCAAGCTGGGCGAGCTCGGCAAAGCGCGCGAGGCCCTGCTGGCTGCAACTGAGCCCTCCGCCAGCAGCGACCTGCGCGCCGATGCCTACGAGAATCTCGCGCTCGGCTTTTACCGAGAGGCCGACGGTCTTGCGACGCAGAACAAGCACGAGGAAGCTCAGCGCTTGTTCCGCGAAGCGGTGGACGCCGCCAAGCGCTCGCTGCGACTGCGGCCTTCCGACCGCAACACCGCTTGGAACCTGGAGCTGGCCGCCCGGCGCATCCGCGAAGAAGAGAAGAAGCAGCAAGACGACAAGCAGAAGCAAGACGAGCAGAAGCAGGACGACAAAGACAAAGAGCAGGACCAGAAGCCTGACGACCAGAAACAGCAAGATCAGAAGGATCAGAAGCCCAGCGATCAGGACAAGAAGAACGAAGAGCAGAAGAAGCAGGACGAGCAGAAGAAGGCCGAGGACAAAGCGAAGCAGCAGCAGCCGAAGCCTGACAAGCCTGAGAAGAAGGAAGCCGAGAAGCAGCCCAAGCCCGCCGAGCAGAACAAGGCCGAAGCAGCAGCCAAGAAGAACCTGCCTCCCGAAGCCGAACAGGCCCTCGATGCGCTGCAGAACAGCGAAGAGAACTTCGAGCGCGTGCAAGCCAAGCGACGTGCGGCGCAAGAACGGCGCGCCCCGGAGAAAGATTGGTGAGAAGCAGTCTCTACACCTTGGCGCTGGGTCTAGTGCTCGCAAGCTCTGCGAGCGCGCAGGCACCGGTGCAAGTGCAGATGAGCGCCAATCGGAACGAGCTCAACCTGGGCGACAACGTGGTGGTGCAGATCTCCGTGCACTCGCAGGGCACCGAATCCCCCGAGATCAAAGTCCCCGAGTTCGACGGCTTTCAGGTCGTGCAGCGCTCGGTTCAGCGACCGATGCAGTTCTCCTTCGGTCTCGGACAGGGCGCGCCGGTCGTGACCTCCAGCACCGACTACACGTTCGTGCTCGTGCCGATGGCCGCTGGCCGCTTCAAGATCCCGCCCGCGCGCGTCACGCTCGGCCAACGGGCCTATCAGAGCCAAGCGCTCGTGCTCACGGTGCATGGCGCTGCCAGCGCACAGCCGCAAGCAAACGCGCAGGCGCCTGCCGCGCCCGCTGACCAGCAAAGTGCAGAGCCAGCGCAGACGCCTGCTCCACAAGCTTCCGGCGATGTGGCGGTGTTCGACAACGATGCGTTTCTGCGGACGGTGGTCGACAAGAACGAGCCCTACGAGGGCGAACAAGTCACCGTCACCATGTATCTCTACACGCGGCGCAACCTGCAGCAGACGCCCGAGGTGCGCAGCGAGCCGTCGATGGACGGCTTCTGGACGCACGACCTGCTCGCCGCTGGCCGCGGGATCCAGCCCAGCCGCCAGGTGGTGAGTGGCCGTGCCTTCTGGGTCTACCCGTTGAAACGGTTCGCAGCGTTTCCGCTCAAGTCCGGTGACCTGACCATCGGCGCCATGACGCTCACGCTCAGCCGCGAGACCATCTTCGACATCTTCGATCCGAGCCGAGCCGAGCCGAGCCTGACCCGCACCGGCGTGCCGGTGCTCCTGCACGTCAAACCCTTGCCAGCCGAGAGCAAGCCGCAGGGCGATATCGCGGTCGGCAGCTTCGAGCTCACGGCGCAGCTCGATCGCAACCAGGCCGCGACCGGCGATGCACTGACACTGACGGCGACGGTGCGCGGCAAGGGCAATGTCGGCGCACTGCGCATCAAGGATCCCGCGGTCACCGGGCTCGACATCTTACAGCCAGAGACCCACGAGGTCATCGAATCTCCCGGCGACCTCGTGCAAGGCACGCGCACCTTCGCCTGGCTGGTCGTGCCGCGTGCGCCGGGCCGCTACCAGATCCCGGCGCTCACGCTCGACGTCTTCGACCCGTCCGACCGCGCCTATCACCACGTCACGAGCGCACCCATCACGCTGACCGCAGCTGGCAACGCGCGCCCCGAAACCGTCACAGCCGCCGCCACCGCCAAGAGCAGCGACGGCGAGACCACTCCGCAGGATAAAACCTCCGAGGAGAGCTGGGCCCCGATCCGCACACGCAGCGCACTCTTGCGCAGCCGCGCACAGCTCCATGCCGAGCCTTGGTATCCGTGGGCGCTGGCCGCTGCGCCACTGCTCTGGCTGCTCAGCATCAGCATCCCGGCCCTGCGCAGACGGGTCCTCGCGAAGCGTGCCCAGGGCGGCCCTCGCGAAGCCCTTCGCATCGCGCGCAAGCAGCTCGCAGCGGCCGAAAGCGCGGTGCGCGCGAAAGACCCCAAGCGCTTCCACGCCGAGATCGCGTCCGCCCTACACCTGGCGCTAGACGCCCGGCTCGGCGTCACGGTGCTGGGCCTGACTCGTCCGCAGCTGCGCGAGCTGCTGCACTTGCGTGGCCTAGCGGAGGCTCAAAGCCGCGAGCTGCTGGACGTGCTCGAACGCTGCGACTTCGCGCGCTTCAGCTCGGCCGCCACCAGCGAGACCGAGATGCAGCAAATGCTGGCGCGAGCCAACCAGCTCTTCGAGGAGCTCGTGCGCTTCGCCCCCAAGGAGGCCGCATGAAGCACGCCCGAGCACTGCAGACCTGCCTGCTTGCCGCGCTGCTGCTGACGGCGGCCAGCGGCGCGCACGCGCAGAGCCTCATCGAGCTCTTCAGCGCGGGCAATCAGGCCTACTTCCAGGGGGACTTCAAGCACGCCGCCGGTTACTATCAGCGGCTCGTGGACGCCGGGGTCGACGACCCGGATGTCTACTTCAACCTGGGCACAGCCTGCGCCCGAAACGGCGAGCTGGGCCGCGCCATCCTCTACTTCGAGCGCGCAGAACGGCTTTCACCCGGTGACACCGACGCCGCGCAAGCGCTCGCCACGGCCCGGGCAGCACTCGGAAAGCGGCGCGCCGAGGCCCAGGGCGAGGCCACCGTCGAGACACGACCCCCGGTCGCCGAGGCGCTGGTTCGACCGTATCGCGAGAGCACCCTGGCTGGGCTGGTACTGGGGCTGGATCTGCTCTTCTTCGCGCTCCTCTTCGGCCGGCGGTTCCTGCTTTCGGAAACGCTGCGAAACAGCTTTGCGATCTCGGCGGCCGTGGCGGCCCTGAGCCTGATCGCTGCGGCAGGGGCGCTGGCCCAGAAAAGCGGCGCCTTCGACGAGGGCCGTGCAGCGGTTGTCCTGCGGGACGGGGCCGAGGTGCGGGAGGGCCCAGATCCGCGCGCCCGCTCACGTGCGCAGGCACATGAAGGCCAGAGCGCGCGAGTCCTAAGGCGGGATGGAAGCTTCCTGCGCGTCCGCATCGGAGGCGGCGCCCAGGGCTGGATGCAAGACCGAGATGTCGCGATGATCGCTAGCGATTGACAGCCAGACGAGGTCAGACCAGGATCGGCCCCGCCATGCCGAAGAAGAGCAAGAAACAGCCCACGGTGCTCATCGCGGACGACGACCTCGAAATCCTGACGATGGTGCGGACGCTACTGCGTCGCCGAGACGTGAAGCTGCTCGAAGCCAGCGACGGCGATGAAGCCATGCGCCTGATCCGCCAGAACCATCCCGACCTGGTCGTGCTCGACGTGATGATGCCCGGCCAGAGCGGCTGGGAGGTCTGCAAGGCGCTGCGCGAAGACGACAAGCACAAGCACACCGGCGTGATCATGCTCACGGGCATCGGCGAACGCCTCAACGAAATGACGTCACCGCTCTACGGCGCCGACGCCTTCCTCGACAAACCTTTCGAGCTTGCAGCGCTCGACGCCGCTGTCACCAAGGTGCTCGCGGCACGCGGCTTCTGATGAAGGCCCGATGGTCAGCCACCGGAGGGCCACACTCGTCCTCCCACGTGGGTGCAGGAGCTCTGAGCATGGTGAGGCATCAAGGACGCGAGCGTGCGTTGCAGGCAGCGCTGGGCGTGTTCTGCATCGGATTCTGTATCGGACCCGCCCTCGGCTGCGGCGGCAAGAACGAAGCGGCGCCGAAGCCCAAGGCGGAAGCGGTCCAGGCGGAGCTCAAGTATGGGCTCACCAAGGAGCAGGCGGCGCAACCGGTCGTGAAGATCGGCGGCACGGTCATCACCGTCGGTGAGTTCGCCGAGCGTCTGGGCGGACAGTCGCCCTACCTGCGAGCTCGCTACAACAGCCCGGAGCGGCGGCGCGAGTTCCTGGACAACATGGTGCGCTTCGAGCTGCTCGCCATGGAAGCCGGCAAGCGCGGTTACGACCATCAGAGCGACGTCGAGCGCGTGCGCAAGCAGATGATGGTCCAGCAGATGATGCAGGAGCTCTTCGACAAGGACGGAGTGAAGCTCGCCGACGTCAGCGACGCCGAGATCAAGCAGTACTACGACGCCAACAAGGGCGAGTTCGAGAAGCCAGCGCAGGTTCGCGCCAGCCACATTCTCTTCAAGGACAAGGCGAGCGCCGAGAAAGCCTTGAAGGAGCTCAAAGCCAAGCCGCTCATCGACGAGATGCAGCGCTTCCGCAAGCTGGCTGAGCAACACAATCAGGATCCGCTCACCAAGGATAGCTTCGGGGACCTGCGCTTCTTCTCGCTGGTCCGCGATGCCGGCGAGACGAACGAGCCGGAGCGCCCGGACGCCGTGCGCAAGGCGGCCTTCACACTCAAGACCGTGGGCGATGTCTACCCCGAGGTCGTGCAGAGCGAGAAGGGCTTTCACGTCATCAAGCTGACCGGCAAACGCGAGGCGCTCTCGCGCACTCTGGAAGATGCGCGGCGCTTGATTCAGAACCGCCTCTGGCGACAGAAACGTGAGAGCGCGATCGAGAAGTTCGTGACCGAGCTGCGTACCAAAGCCAACATCCAAGAGAGCGCCGAGTTGCTCGCCAAGGTGCAGGTTAAGGCAGAAGCGCCTGTGTCATCGCCGCCATCGTTGACCGGGTCCGCCCAACCTGACCAGCACAGTGCGCCGGTCGAAGGCCCGAAGAAGTGAAGCACCTGTCCTGGCACGAGACGGGCCGACTGGCCCAGGCACTCCACGTAACGGTGCTGCTGGCAGGCGCATGCCTGCTGCAGCCAACGGCGGCGCACGCCGAGATCGTGGAGCGCGTGGTGGCCGTGGTCAACGACGACGCGGTGTTTCTCTCCGAGCTGCGGCGACGCGCTGCACCCTACCTGGAGCAGCTGGCGGCGGATCCGAATCTCAAGGAGCGCAAAGACCACATCAAGAAGCTCTACGATCACTTTCTGGGTGAGCTGGTCGACGAGGAGCTGATTCAGCAGACCGCGCGCAAGATGAGCATCACGGTGAGCAGCGCCGAGGTCGACCAGGCCATCGAGAACGTGCGCAGGCAGAACTCGCTCACGCCGGAACAGTTCTGGCAGGCGGTCAAGGCCCAGGGCTTCGCCGAGAAGCAGTATCGCGAAGACGTGCGCCGGCAGCTGCTGCGGCTCAAGGTCACGAACCAGCGCGTGCGCAGCCGCGTCAACCTGACCGACGAAACGATCAAGGAAGAATACGACGACCGCGTGCGCCAAGCGCGCAGGCACCAGCGCTTCCACGCCGCACACATCTTCCTGCCGCTGGCAGCGACCGCCAGCGCGACTGACGTGTCCAAGGCCACCAAGCTTGCGCACGAGCTGCGCAGCGCGCTCACGCCACAGAACTTCGATGCCACCATGACCGAGCGCGGCGGAGGAGATCTGGGCTGGCTCGACCAGGGAGACCTTCCCGAAGAGCTGGAGACTGCCCTGCTCAGCCTGGAAATGGGCGAGCTGAGCCAGCCGGTGCGCGGACCGTCAGGCATCCACATCTTCCTCTTGCGCGAGCGGCAAGCCGGCGCTGCAACCATCCAGCCCTTCGCCGAAGCCAAGGACACCATCTACCGCGACCTCCTGGACAAGGCGATGGCGCGCCAACAAGACATCTTCCTCAAAGAGCTGCGCCGCTCCGCCGTGATCGATCTGCGGCCGTAGTCAGCGGGTTAGCGTGAGCCCGCCCGCATCGCGTCGTCGAGCGCGTCGATGATCAGCGGCACTTCGCTGAGGCTGTTCGGCCAGTGCGGCGAGAAGCGCAAGAGGCCGTCGGGGCACGAGCACAAAACGCCGCGCTTGCCGAGCTCGGCGGCAAGCACAGGCGCGGTCAAGCCCGCAGGTGGAGCGAGCGAAAGCGTGCAGGAGCGGCGCTCTTCATCTGCGAGACGCAGCGACGTGAAGCCTCGCTCCACCAGCAATGGTTCGAGCTGGTTGAGATAGTCGTTCACGTGACGGTGGATCGCCGGGATGCCAAGCGTAAGCATCAGCCCGAGTGACGCATCGAGCGCCGCAGCAGCAGCGCTGCTCAGCATACCGCCCTCGAAGACTCGCGCATCCGTGCGCAGCGTGCGGTCGTAGCGCAGATGACCCGCGCCCGTGAGCAGCATGTCGAGCCCACCGACGTAGCTCATGTTGCCCGTGATGGCGGGCCGCAACTTGGGCATGCAGCGCGGATGCACATAGAGCATGCCGCCGCCATCGATGCCCATCAGCCACTTGTGCGAGCCCGCTGCCAGGTAGTCGAGGTCGAGCGCCTGCACATCGAGCGGCACAGCCCCCAGCGCTTGCACGCCGTCGACGACTAACTCCGCGCCATGTGCGTGGCAGAGCGCAGCGATCTTCGCCAGCGGCATGTGTAAGCCCGTCTGGAACTGCACTGCGCTCACCGCGCACAGACGCACGCCACCGCGCGCAAGCTCTGCGGTGAGACGTGACAAGTCTGCAGCCATCGGCCGCGCGAAGTCGGCGACCGGCAAGAGCGTGAGCGTCAGCCCGAAGAGCTCTGCAGCGCGCTGGAACGGCACGACGTTGCTCGGATACTCGCCGCTGAACGCGATGATGCGCTCGCCCTGCTTCCACGGAATGCTCAGCGCGACGCTCGCCAGGCCGTACATGGTGTTGGGCATCAGTGCGACGTCGTCGCTGCCCGCACCGATCAGCTTCGCAAGCTTCGCGCGCGCCGATTCGCGCGCAACGAGACTCGCGCCAAAGCCCAGCGACCCACCCGCTGCAACCGCACTCAGCATCGCCGCGATGGCCGCCTGCACCGGATCCGAAGGCGGCGAGATGCCCGCGTGGTTCGCGTAGGCAGCGACCGAAAGCGCGCTGAAGAGGCTACGGTCACCGAGCCGCGGGATGACCGCCGATGCGAGAGATGACATCGCGCCACTGTGCCCGATGCCGGGGCGGGTGTCAGGGGGTTGCGAGCAGCGCCGCGAGACGATCGGTCTGATTCACGGCACGACAGCACCCGCGCGGCTAGCGATGCACTGCGCGAGCGCCAGGAAATCGGCATACGCTCGGCGCACAGCCTCTCCGTGCGCGCCGATCGCGCCGTCGGCGGGCTTCAGAGAAAACACCGGCTTGCGCGCTTCCATCGCCATCGGCATCAAGCTGCGATAGTGCTTCAGCATGGCGAGGCAGTACGGGTCCTCAGCGGCATCCACGTGCCCACTCTCCGGCTCGGCGAGGACAGATTGCCGATAAGCCGCTGGGAATCGATCGATCCATCGCTGGTAAGCCTTAGGCGGACGGTTCTCGCGCATCCCGTGTTGCATGACGACGTATCCCAATGGATGAATCTGTCCGCCCGGAAGCTCTATGGTTGGGTCGGGGTTCCTCTCGGAGAGCTCCCTCCAGCTCGTTCGCCATGCGCGCAGCGCCGGACCCAGATTGTGCAGGCCCTGTAACGAGAACAGATCCGGACCCAGCGGAATCACCACATGTTGGCTCGCGATCAGCGCTGCGCGATTGATAGCGCCGAGGTTTGGACCCACGTCCACCAGCACCCACTCGGCGTCGAACGCGAGCGCCGCCTGCCGCACGGCTCGATAAAAGGCCGTCATCGTGCGGAAAGCCGACTCGTCCTTGTTATGACACCGAGGCCAGGCATCGGACAGCTTGTCCTCGAAGGTCGATAGAGCGAGGTCGCCCACGACGAGGCCAAGGCGCTCGTTGATCTTCTCCAGATGCGGCGTCTGTACGTCCCCAAGACCACGAATGATCGGACGCAGCGCACCAAAGATCGTATTCGGATGTTCCCCGTTGGGCCAAAGCGCCTCCAGCTCATCCTCGGTCAGGAACATGCTGGTGAGGTTCGCTTGTGGATCCAGATCCACTGCCAGCACACTCTGGCCGCGATCGGCGATCATGGATGCCAGGTGATAAA
>JADGRG010000358.1 GCA_017881145.1 Sandaracinaceae bacterium
GCCGACATCGCCAGCTTCCACCGCTACGCTTTGCGTTACGCGATGAGCCTCGAAACGGCCGACCCCAGCTTTTCCATCGGCTACAGCTATGGGCGCACGCCTCTGACTCCATCGCTGCGGGTCTATCGTGACATCACGGCGCGCAGCGATCTCTACGTGGGCGGAGATTCACGGCGCTGGTTCGAAGACGGCATCGGCGGCACGGCTTCGATCTCCTACAACTTCCCTTCGATCCTGAGCTCGCAGGCGATCGGCATCGACTACACGCTCTTGCATGCCGGCAAGGCCCGACCCTTCGGCGGCGTGCTCGACCCGAACGATCCTGCGCCGCGCCTACCCGAGCTCGGCTTCATCCCGAGCGCGGGCTTCGGTTACAGCTACTCGGACGTCCAGCGCCAAGCCTACGACATCAGCCCGTCGTCCGGGCGCAACTTCGGCCTGCACGTGACGGCGACCGATCCGGTGCTGGGCCGCAACATCCACACCGCTTCGGTGCGCTGGTCGGCGCGGCAGTTCATCACCATGCCGTGGGCTGCGCGCCAGGTGCTGGCTCTGCACTACGCAGGCGGCCTAAGCGGCGGCGACCCGGGTCGCGTCGGCCGCTTCTCGCTCGGCGGTTTCCCGCAGGACGTGCCACTGCTTTCACTCTACGATTTGGCGCTCTTCGGCACGATCCCGAGCCTCGGCGGCACCGCGCTACGTGGCTATCCGCAGGGCGTCCGCTCCGGCACCCAGTATCACCAGATCCAGGTCGAGTATCGGCTACCCATCTTCGGGCCTGAGTGGGGCATCTACACCCTGCCCTTCTACGCCCGCCGCATGTACGCCGACGCCTTCGCCGACGCAGGCGACGCCTTCTCGGGTCATCTGCGCCTCTCGCACGTGCTGGTAGGCGCAGGAGCCGAGCTGCTCACTGAATTCGAGCTTTCCTATCAGGTGATCGTGACGCTGCGCATCGGCCTGGCCCGTGGCCTCTGCGACGGCGGTGTCACCCAGTTCTACCTGCACCTAGGCACGCCGTTCTGAGATACGTTGCAGCCGACGGCGGCAGGACCCGTCAGCCGGGATGACGGACCACCCGAGCGCCGCGATTTGCCGTGCAGTCGCGAGCGCGCCCGCAGCAACCGAGGGAGCGCTACTCACGTAGCGTGACCGAGGGCGCGAGGACGTAAGCCGCGAATGCGCGGCAAAGCGCGACGCGATCAGACCTCGAGCAAGTCTTTGTCTTTGCGGGCGATGGTGGCGTCGACGTCGGAGTTGGCCTTCTGGACCACCTCTTCCACCTTCTTCTGCGCGCGCTCGAGATCGTCTTCGCTGATCTCGCCATCCTTCTTGAGGCTGTCGAGCATGTCCTTGGCGTCGTGGCGGGCCTTGCGAACGGCGACTTTGGTGTCTTCGCCGTGCTTCTTCACGAGCTTGGTCAGCTCCTTACGGCGTTCCGCAGTCAGAGGCGGCATGGGGATGCGCAGCATCTCGCCGTCGCTCTGCGGATTGAGTCCGAGTGGCGAGGTAACGATGGCCTTCTCGATGGCCTTGAGCTGCGTCTTGTCCCAGGGCTTCACCGTCAAGAGCCGAGCTTCCGGGACGTTCACACTCGCGCACTGTGAGATGGGCATGGACGAGCCGTAGATTTCGACGCGCACCGATTCGAGGATCGAAGGATGCGCGCGACCGGTTCGGATCTTGGCAAGCTCGCGCTTGAGTCCGTCGTGCGCCTTGACGATGTCCTTCTCGAGCTCCGCAATCGTGTCGTTGACCATGATTCCTCCGGAAAAGCGGACGGCTATTCTGGCTATTCTGCCTGCGTCTCGGGCTGACTCGCAAACACGTCGGCCACTTCACTCACCAACGTGCCGATCGGCTCGCCCTGCACCACGCGCTTGATGTTGCCGCGCGTCGAAAGCGCGAACACGCGGATTGGCAGTCTGTTGTCGCGGCAGAGCGTGACTGCGGTGGAGTCCATGACGCCCATGCGCGCCTGCAGGAAATGGTCGTAGGAGAGCCGCCGATACATGTTGGCGTCAGGGAACTTGTGCGGGTCCTTGTCGAAGACGCCTTCGACCTTGGTAGCCTTGCAGAGCAGGTCGGCCTGGATCTCCATCGCCCGCAGCGCGGCCGCGGTGTCGGTGGAAAAGTAGGGATTGCCGGTGCCGGCCACGAAGATCAGCATGCGACCCTTTTCCATGTGCCGGATGGCGCGACGCCGAATGTAAGGCTCGGCCACGCTCCGCACTTCGAGGGCAGTCATCACGCGGGTTGGCACGCCGTGCTTCTCCAGCGCATCTTGCAGCGCGATACCGTTGATCACGGTCGCCAGCATGCCCATGTAGTCGACGCTCGCGCGGTCCATGCCGGCAGCGCTGCCTTTGAGCCCGCGGAAGATGTTGCCGCCACCGATCACGATGCCCAGCTCGACACCGGCCGAATGCACGTCAGCAAGCTCTGCGCTGATGGTCTCCAGCGTCTTGGGCTCGAGGCCGAAGCCACCCGGGACTCCGCACAGCGCTTCGCCCGAGAGCTTCAGCAGGATTCGCTTGTGCTTCAGACCCATGTTCGACAGCTCTTCAATTGCCGGAGATCGCAGCAGCCACATCGGCTGCCAGGTCGGACGTCTTCTTCTCGATGCCTTCACCGAGCTCGAAGCGCACGAAGCGACGCACGGCGATCTTCTCGCCGATCTTGGCGCTGAGCTGATCGGCCAGCGCCTGGATGGTCTGCTCGCTGTCGACGACCGATACCTGCTCGACTAGACAAGCTTCCTGCAGCCACTTGTCGATCTTGCCAGCGAGGATCTTCTCGACCACCTCGGCCGGCTTCTTCTTGCCGGTCTGCGTATCTTCTTCGTCCATCTGGGCCGCGAA
>JADGRG010000359.1 GCA_017881145.1 Sandaracinaceae bacterium
CGTGCTCAAAGTCGAGCCTACCCGGGTCTGGACGGATGGGAACGGGGCACAGCGTGTTGGGCGGAGGGTCGGGGAGAAAGGCGTAGATGTGGCGCTCGCCGTGGACCTCGTCCGGATGGCCCCCGGGTATGACCATGCCATCCTGGTCAGCGGGGACTTTGACTACGTGCCAGCGCTGCAAGCCGTCAAGGACATGCTCAAGATCGTAACCGTCGTCTCGGTGATGAAGGGCACTCCGCCAAAACAACACGGCCACGCACGCCGGCTACGTGGTCTCTGTGATCACGAGCGCAACTTCTACGAGGCCGAACTCAAGGGCAAGTACAAGTACCCGTAGCCCCTCCGACCAGACGAAAGGAACCCAGGTCCATGTCCTTGGAAAAGATGTTGGCGGATCAAGAGAACAACGATGCCATTCTGCGGGCGGCTCGCCCGTGCTGCCGTGGCGCTAAGCTCAACCTGAACGTGGACGGGCAAACGAAGGCCAAGACCGTGACGTGTGATCGATGTGGGAAACGGCTCTATCCCTAGACCCTCGTGTCCGGCCTCGCCACTGTTCGGCCCATCCCAGGTAATGGCGGGAGCCTGAAATTGTACAAGGATCTCGCGTTAGTGGTCGGCAGTAGCGTGCCCCCGCAACCCTTGATTCCAGACTTTGGGAATCGCCCCCGGAAAGCACTGCTTTACCGGGGGTTTCTGCTTTAACGGGCAGATCGAAGAGGCCGGTCAAGAACACCGCGCAGCTACCAATCAGGACCTTCCAGGGTTCAGCGTCCGCATTTGCGGCATGCAGGAAATCACGGAGGAATCCTGATGCCGGCGCGGGATTACCTGGGCGGAGCGTGATGCGCAAGCGGAGGCGACGTAGCGGGAACGGAGGACGCGCAGGCGCCGCATCTCTGCGCGCGATTGTGTTCCAGCCGCTGGTTGCGCGCGGTGATGCGCGCAGCGGCAAGCATGGCGGGCACGTGTGCGCCGGTACCACGGAAGATCTCGTCGGGCGTCTGGCCATCGAAGGCGGCGTGCGGCATGACCATGTTGTGCTGTTCGACGAAGAAGGCGACGAGCCTGCGCACGGATGCGATGGTGTCGAGCGAGTTCAGGTACAGCCACTGGTGCTTGAGCGATCTCCAGAAGGCCTCGATCATGGAGTTGGAGTAGGTGACGTCGACCTGCGCGAGGATGTGAGCAAGCAACTCGGTGTGCAAGGCCTCCGTGACAGCTGCAGCGATGTTCTCGGAGCCGGAATCGGAGACGAGGGTTGTGTCTCTTGGTGGGGCGGGCAAGTGTCGAGCAGCGTCGGCGAGGACGCGACAGGTGAGCAGCGGCGAGAGCTTGTCGGTGAGCCCCCACGCGAGGATCCTGCGCGAGAAGTTGTCGATCACGGCCGAGAGGTAGACGCGACTGCCGTCGAGCAGGCGTAGCACCGTGACGTCGATGTGCCAGATGGCGTTGGGAGCGAGCGCGCGAACGCCGAGCTTGGGTTTGGGCGGATAGAGCCGCAACCGGGGCCGGGTCCAACCGCGTTCGCGCACCAGGCGGCGCCAGGTGTTGGGCGAAAGGCAGATCGCGCCAAGGCGCTCTGCGTAGCGCGCGAGCGTCGCGATCGGCATGTGACGGTAGAGGGGGCTGAGGACCATGTCCTTGATGGTCATCAGCTCGGCTGTGGTGATTCTTGCGGGAGAAGTCTTGGGGCAGCTGGGGCGGTCATCGAGCTCGCAGCGCAGCTCCGCGCGGAGCCACGCGTGGTAGCGCGGGCCGGGCATACCGAGTACGCGCAGAGCCGCCGTCAGCGGCAGCGTCTTGCGGGCGCGCGTGACGCCGCGCAGCAGCTGTTGTTTGGCGCGGCCGGAAGACAGACGCGGCAGCCGCTCGCGCAGGTCGAAAGCGCGTACCAGCGCGAGCAGCAGAACGACCACGGCAGACAGTACGGCGACGCGTCGCTCGAGACGACCGAGCTCGCGCTGGAGCTCGTGCTCGGTGAGCGAGAAGCTGCGACACGAAACGACCTCCGGCATCTTGCGGGTGCGCCAGGAGTGGCTGGTCGAGCGCGGGACCTCGAGCGACACCGGCGGCCGGCCGCCTTGGGAGACCAACTGACGCAGGCGATGGTCGTAGGAGCGGCGAAATGAAGGAGCGACGGCTTGCACGGCGGCGGATGGCTAGCACACGTCGTCGGTGCGGGCCCGGCTGCGATGCTCACGCCCGTCGCCACCTCCAGGTACTGGGGCTCCACGTGGCATCCAGGCGTCCAGCGAGCACAGGGTCGAGGAACGCGCGAGCGCGGTTCGTGACTTCATCGAGGGTGGCCCAGATGAGCTGGTCTTCACGCGCCATCGCAGCGTAAGGGCTCATCCACGCGAGCAACGGTTCGGGCAGGTTCGCTGGCAGCGGGTGCGTCTTACGGAACGTGAACGTCTGTTCGAGTGCGTCCCGGAGGCGCTGCGCGTCCAACGGCTGCGCGGTCGCAAGCAGCGTGATGTCGGGCAAGTCTTTCACGCGCG
This sequence comes from Sandaracinaceae bacterium, assembly GCA_017881145.1. Classification (GTDB taxonomy): domain Bacteria; phylum Myxococcota_A; class Polyangia; order Polyangiales; family JAFGIB01; genus JADGRF01. The sequence goes on from JADGRG010000359.1 coordinate 2,505, forward strand.
TGTTCGGTCGCGCACGCGGCATCGTGTACGCGTGGAGCTTCTCCGCGATGTGTGTCTCGATGGGGTAGAGGCGCAGTGTTGGAGGTGCGATGCCGGCGAAGCCCAGGACGTCCTCGGCTACCACGACCTCGGGATCCCCGAGCATCGGATCGCCGAAGGCGACGTCAACGCCAAAGCGCTGTCCGTAGAGCTTGCCGGCGAGCTTGCACTCGGCACGGAAGCGGAGCCCGTCGTAGAGCATGCCATCGTTCTGAATCTCAGGATGGTCCTCGTCTCGATCGATCTCGAACGTCATGAAGTCGCCAAGGTCGCGGCGCGCGGCCTCTTGCAGCGTCGCGAGGACATCACGCGGCGAGCCCGTCATGCGCAGGTCGATGTCCTTGGTGGTGCGTGCGCGTTCAAGGCGAAGCTCGAGCACGAGACCACCCTTGAGCGTGACGGCGTCCCCGACTGCAGCTTCGATGCGCGCCAGGAGGCGATCGAACACGAGTAGTTGCCGCTTGCGCGCGAGCTCGCCGCCGGCCGTGCGCAGGCGCTCTTCGAGCGCTTGCTTGAAGGCAGCGGGCGATGAATACGTGCGAGGTATCACGCCGCGAGTCCCCCGAACGGCTTGAGTGCGGCCTTGACCTCACCCAGCTCAGACTTGGTTACGAGGCCGCGCCGCAGGGCCTGTCGTGCGGCGGCTCGCAGCAGCTCCGGCGAGAACGCGTCGTCGGCGCAGTCATTCAGCGAGCGTCGCGGGTTGGTCGTCGGTACCGCACCGAACCAAGAGCGGTCCTTCGCGGTTACGTCGGCGTAGTGCAGAACGACATCCGCCGGCACGCGGAAGCGGCGCGATTGCCATGCAGTCGGCAGCGTCAGATGCACGTGCGCAGGCAGCACGTCCGACAGGCCGTGCAGTGCGAGCGCTGTTTGATGCGAGACGACACCGGCGCGTTCGGACCAAAGC
>JADGRG010000360.1 GCA_017881145.1 Sandaracinaceae bacterium
AAAAATCGGCGCAGAGCGAGCGCGCCCGCAGAAAAAACCGCAGGAATACTCGCGTATTTCGAGGATTTTTTCGAGGACGAAAGCCGCTATGAGCCATTTTTCGACAGCTCTTGACACGCACAACGCTGCAAGAGCGTGACCGCGCGGGCAGTGGTGCGGCCCAGCCGTTTCAACGCCACACTCCGCGCGCTTCGCTGCAGCCCGGCCGTGACGGCCGGGTCACTCGATCGGTTTCACGATGTAGTAGCCGCGGCCGTGAAAGAGGGTCCCGTTGTCGTCAGTCCCGACCGCCAACTCAAAGGTGCTCAAGGTGCTGTCGGAATCCAGATCGCCATGGGCGGCGAAGGTGTAGACGTCCTGCCGGCCGGCTGCGACATCGCAGAGCGTTGCGCCCGGAGCAGCGATGCTCTCGATGCTGTAGCCGTAGTAGACGTAGTCAGCCACCGAGAAGCCGAGCGCGGTGAAACCGGCCGACGCCGTGAAGGACTTCTTCACGCCAGCGGGCACGGACGGCGTCATAGGTGCCGGCTCCACGACGCAATGATGGGAGGTTGCGCCCTGCACGCCCTGGGCGGCGCGCTCTATGTCGTAGAAGCTCACGGCAGCCTTGAAGAGGTTGCTGAGGTTCGTGGTTGCCTCGCCCGTCTTCGATTGGCGCACATACCCCGTCAGCGCTGGCAACGCCAGTGCCGCCAGGACGCCTAGAATGACCACGACGACCATGAGCTCGATGATCGTGAAGGCGCGACGACGCGAGGTGTGCGGCAGAGTCTTCAGACTGGCAATCCGTGATCGAGACTTCTTGTGTAACTTTACCATCAGCGGGACGGCATGGCTATGCGGCGCCGCCTCACCACCTGCAAGGCCAGCGGGTGGATGTGCGCTCCGGGGCCTTGCGTGGTCGAGGATGGTGGATCGCGGTCCAGGCGTCTCTGTTTAGCGCCGCGCCTGCGCGCAGGCGGCCAAGATCCGTGAGAGCGTCGCGTCGTCCGCTAAGCCTTCCGTCGCGAGGCGTGCACGACGAGTCCAACTCGGATCGGCTGCAGAAGCGGTGCCCGGGATGTTGAGCGCCGCTTCTTCCATGCACAGGTCGTCGATGCAGACACCGACCAGGGCGGAATGCGTTGTCGCCAAGTAGCGGTGCACGAGCTCGACTAGCTCCGCAAGCGACGCCGGCTCGCCCCCGGCGGGAAGCAGCCCCTCTCGGGCAAGAGCTGCCAGCAGCGCTTGCTTGGTAGCTGCGCGCTCGGCCTGGGCCCGCGCAGGTGCCGTAGGAGAGTCCGTCGCGCGTGCCAAGTCCACACCTTTCCAGAAGCCTGCAAGCGGCGGAAGGTCGTGCGTGTTCACGGTCGCAAGCGCTGCACGCGCGTAGCGTTCGGGCGACCTGAATGAGCCGTCGTCGTCGCGCTCGAAGTAGAGCACGTGGGAGCGCAGCATCCCCAGGTCCGCCATGCGCTGCCGCAAGCCTTCGGGCACGAGACCGAGATCCTCGCCCACGATCAACGTGCGAGCGCGGCGGCTCTCCAGCGCGAGAATGCCGGCCAAATCCTCGAACGCAAAGCGCACGTAGGCGCCGTCCTTGGCGCTCGCACCCTCCGGCACCCAATACTGCCGCATGAGCCCCATCACATGATCGACGCGCAACATGCCCACGTGACGCGTGGCTTCACGACAGAGCGTCGCAAAGTATCGATAGCCATCGGCGTGCAAGGCCATTGGGGAGAGCGGCGCGAGCCCCCATCCCTGGCCTTCGGCCGTGAACGCGTCGGGCGGTGCGCCGAGGCTCACGCCCTTGGCGAAGAGAGCGGGCATCGCCCAGACGTCGCTACCGCCTGGGGAGTTGCCGACCGCGAGATCCCCGTACAGGCCGAGAGCCATGCCGCTCTTGCGGGCAAGACTTTGGCAACTTGCGAGCTGTCGGTCCAGTTCGAACTGCAGGTACGTGTGTAACGCAACGGATTCGTGCAGGCGCTCTCGCGCTTCTTGCACTGCCCCTGCGCGCGGATCCCGCAGCGCGGCTGGGAAGTGCCGGAAGTCGAAGCACGGTCGGCCGCCCTGCCCCACCTGCTCGCCGATCGCGCTGAAGGTCGCGAAGTCGACCAACGCTTGCCCATGACGCGCTACGAACGCGGCGAACTCTCGACCGCGCCCGGTGTCTCGGCCCGCGTGTTGCGCGGCGAAGCGCTGGTGCAGAGCGACGAACACAGCGCGCTTGTACACCCATGCTCGCGCGTAGTTGAGCCTAGGCTGCTCCTGCCAACGGCCCAGAGCGCCTGCGCGCGCAGCGGTGGTGAGCAGCGCTTGGGCCTCTGGCGAGCTCAAGAGCTCCGGCACGGCTTCGACATCGAGGTAGATCGGGTTACGGAAAACACGACTGAGCGGATAGTAGGGGCTGACGATGTCTGCCGTGTTGTCGACCGCATGCAGCGGATGGCTGCCGACGAATTGTGCGCGCGCCCGCGCAGAAAGCTCGATCACAGCCGCCAAATCGCCGAGGTCGCCGACACCGAGACCGCGCGCACGATGCAGCGCATAGAAGTGGCTGATCACGC
>JADGRG010000361.1 GCA_017881145.1 Sandaracinaceae bacterium
CCTGCGCGCCTTGGTGCCACCCTACATGATGCCTCAGCATACCGTGGTGCTAGAGGCCCTGCCGCTGACGCCGAACGGCAAGCTCGATCGTAAGGCGTTGCCCGAGGCCGACGCGAGCAGCGCCATCGCAGAGAACTACGTGGCGCCGGTGACCACCGTGCACAAAGAGCTCGCGGAGATCTGGGGCGAGCTGCTGCGCGAAACTCGCGTCGGCATCCGCGATGGCTTCTTCGATCTCGGCGGACACTCCATGCTCGCCGTCCGGATGCTCAGCCGCGTTCACGACGCGCTGGGCGTGCAGCTTCCCGTGCGTACCATTTTCCAGGCGCAGACCATCGAGGCGCTCTCGACTCACATCGAGGCAGCACTGCTTTCGCAGGGCCGACCTGTGGACGCTGCCTCTGGCACCAAACAAATGGAAGAGGTCGACTTTTGAGTCTGGCAGAGTTGATGAGCGCCCTGCGGGACCGCGGCATCACGCTGCGCGTCGAAGGGGAACGGCTGCGCTGCATCGCAGAGCAGGGCGCGCTCACACCGGAGCTCAGCGACGGCATTCGCACCCACAAAGCCGAGCTCATGGAGCTCTTGCGCGGCGTCTCGCAGACCAGTGCGTCCTCGGCGCAGATCCCACGGGCCGAGCGTCGCGATCGCTATGGCTTATCGGTCACCCAAGAACGCGCCGTGGTGGCTGCACGCGAAGGCGCGATCTTGCCCACGGCCTTTCGACTGCGTGGGCCGCTCGACCGCTCGGCGCTCGACCGCACGCTGGCTCAGATCGTCGCGCGCCACGCGCCGCTGCGCACTGTCTTCCACCTTGACCAGGACCAGCCAGAGCAAGAGGTGCTGGCTTCGCTCGACTTCTCACTCGGCGAAAACGACATCAGTGACTTGCCGGCAGAACGACAAGAGACACGCTTGCGTGAGCTGCTCGACCAGCAGCGCGCACAGCGCTTCGACGTGTCCAAGCCTCCGCTCTTCCGTTTCCATCTGATTCGGCGCTCGCCCTTGGAACACGTGCTCTTTGCAGCGTTTTCACCGCTGGTGTTCGACGGCTGGTCCTTCGACGTGCTGTGGGATGAGTTGCGGACAGGGTATGCAGCGTTGGCTTCCGGCAGCCCGTGGCCCCAGGGCGAGTTGCCCGCTGAATACGCCGACTACGTCGCCTACCAGAGTGCGCGTTTGCGTGAGCGAGAGCCCGTGCTCGAGAAGTTCTGGCGCGAGCGCCTTGGCAGCGAGTTGCCAGCGTTGCCGCTGCCCACCGACCGGCCGCGTCCAAGACTGGCCAGCAACAAGGGCGGAAGCATCGCTTTCGAGCTTCCGCCGCAGACCGACCGCGCCATCCGAAAATTCGCGCGCGAGACCAACGTGACGCCACAGATGGTGATGCTCGGCGGCCTGTATGCGCTCGTGCATCGACTCGGCGGCGAAGACACCATCATCGTCGCGACTCCAGTCGAAGCGCGGGCCAATCCCGCATTCGAGGCGTTGATCGGGCCTTTCGTCAACGTGCTGCTCTTGCCGTTACGAGTCGACATCCAGAAGCCGTTCGCAGAATTCGCCGTGCAGGTTCGAGACGAATGCCTCAGCGCCTACGACCACCAAGAATACCCAATCGAGCGGCTGCGAGTGCGCTCGCGACCCAGCACAGGCGGCGGCATCGTTCCGGCGTTTCAGATCGAGTTCAGCTTTCAGCAGGTCAGCCAGCGCGGCTCGCACATGGGCCAGCTTGCCCTCTCACAGTTGGAGCTGGAGTCGGGCGCAGCCACCAACGATCTCACGCTCTGGGTGAAGGACTGGGGAGAGCGCATCGCTGGGGCAGTGGAGTTCAAGTCGGACATCTTCGATCGCGCGACCGTGGCCCACTGGTTTCGCTGCTACACGCATTTCCTCTTCGAGCTCGTCAGCGCACCGCAGAAGCCGATGGCGGCGCTCGATCTGCTCGGTGCCGAACAAAGCGTGGTCGAGGCGGCAGCCGATCGGGCGAGCGCGAGCCTGCCGGAGTGGCTGTCCGGGAAGCCCAACGCTGCGTTGCAGGCGAGCTCCGGGCAGGCCAAAATCCGCGTCCGTGATGCAGCGGGAAACCTCTGTCCTTTCGGGGCCTCGGGTGCCGTCGAGCTGGTCGTCGCAGGCGTGGCCCATCCCACCGGCCAGATGGCGCGGTTGACTCACGATGGCCGGTTGGTCCACACGCAACGCCCCGCGGAATCCGACCAGCGCGAGGCGCAACGCGATCACGAGCCACCGCGCACCGACCTCGAACGACAGATGACCAAGCTCTTCGGCGAGTTGCTCGACGCAACCGACGTGGGCGTAAATCAGAACTACTTCGACCTGGGCGGCAACTCACTGGTAGCAGTTCGTCTCTTCGGCGAGATCCACAAGCGCTTCGGTGTGCGTTTGCCGCTTGCGACCATTCTCGACGCCGATTCTCCGCGACGGCTGGCGCGACTCATCCACGAGAACTTCCCCAGCCGTGAGAGCTGCCTGGTCACGCTGAAGGCCGGGACGGGCAATCGCTGTCTCTTCCTGATTCACGATGCGGACGGCGAGACCTTGCTCTACTTGAATCTTGCACGGCACCTGCCGGATTCCCTCACGGTGTTCGGAGTCGAACCACTGCGTGTCGGCCC
>JADGRG010000362.1 GCA_017881145.1 Sandaracinaceae bacterium
GAACCACGTGCGCGACCGGCCAAACTTGTCAGAGCGGCTTGTGCCAGTGTCCAGGGATCCAGCAGGTCTGCTACGGCACCTGCGTTGACACCAGCACCGACTCCACCAATTGCGGCAGCTGCGGGACGGGCTGCGTGCCGGGCACGACCTGCCAGGGCAGCGTGTGCAAGACGGGCAGCGGCACGGGTGGGACCGGTGGTACGGGTGGGACCGGCGGTACGGGTGGGACCGGCGGGCACGTCGCCTTGGATGCCGGCCACCCGGATGCCGGCCCGCCGCCGATTCTCCCGAACACGTGCGCGACCACGGTGACCCCGGGTAGCGTGACCATCTCGAGCCAGGCCAACCTCAGCGCCTTCATGAGCGCGGGCACGACCTGCATCAGTGGTGACCTGAATATCAACAGCACCTCTCTGACCAGCCTGGAGGGCCTCGAAGCCCTGCAGTGGGTGGGCGGCAGTGTCAGCATCTACAACAACGGCTCACTCACCAGTCTAGCGGGGCTATCCGGGCTGCAGACCGTCATCGGCAACTTCAACATCCAGAGCGACAGCTTGCTCCAGGACCTCACCGGGCTTTCGAACCTGCGGACCGTCGGTGGCTACTTCCAAGTCCTCAACAACGGCGGGTTACTGAACCTCTCTGGCCTGACTAACCTGCTTCGCGTGTTCGGGTACCTGAATATTCAGGGAAACGCAGCCATGTTGAACCTGAACGGGTTCCCGGCGCTCACCCAGGTCGACGGTTATCTGCAGGTCTACAGCAACGCGGGCTTGTACGATCTCAAGGGCTTCCCGACGCTGCAGAAGGTCGGAGACTACATCAACATTCAGTACAACACCGTGTTGCAGAGCCTGGATGGTTTTGCCGCCTTGAAGACCGTCAGCCACAACCTCACCGTCAGTCAGCAAGGCAGCCTGCTCACGCTCGGGGGCTTCGGCGCTCTGCAGAGCGTCGGCGGTACCATCATCATCAACAACAACCCCAAGCAGGCTTCGCTCACGGGTTTTGCGGCGCTCACCACCCTCGGTGGCCTGACGCTCGACACCATGGCCACGCTTCCCAGTATCGCCGGTTTCGGCATGCTGCAGGACGTCAACGGCACCATCAGCATCCACGACAACACCGTGCTGACCACCCTGGGCGGCTTCAACACGCTGAGCTTCTGCGGCAGCGATCTCCTGATCTACGACAATCAGGCCATGACCAGCTTGCCCGGCTTCATGGGTCTTGTCACCGCGAACGATCACATCGAGATCCACGACAACGCCGCGTTGCAGTCGATCGCCGGCTTCGGCTCGGTCAACAGCGTGGTTGGTCACTTCGACATCCACAACAACCCCTCTCTACTGACGGTCGGTGGTTTCTCCTCGTTGCACGACGTGGGTGGCTACGTGGCGATCAACCGGAATGCGAAGCTCGTCAACTTCGACGGGATTGCTAACCTCAAGACCATAGGCACCGACCTGCAGGTTCAGAACAATCTGGTGCTGAACAGCATCGCCGGTCTGCTCGCCTCGGGCATGAGAGGTCTGGGCAACGATTTCGCGGTGTCCAACAACCCGGCGCTCTCGATCTGCCAGGTGAACCAGTTGAAGACCACGCTGATGAGCGCGTCGCCGGGTTGGGCCGGCCTCGACCACAGTTGCTGCAACAGCGGTTGCACGGCATGTACGACGGCTATCTGTACCGGCACCACCAGCGCCACGGCGGGTCAGAGTGGCGTGTACACCGGCAACATCACGATCCAGACGCCGGCGGATCTTCAGACGCTCGTCTCCGTCACGCACATTACCGGCAACCTGGCCATCAACGGCACCGGTCTCAGCAGCCTGACAGGCCTGGGCAACCTGGCGATCGTGGACGGAAGCGTCAGTATCTACAACAACGGTTCGATCACCAGCCTGACAGGCCTGGGAAGCTTGACCACGATTGGCGGCGACCTGAACATTCAGAGCAACAACGCGCTGACGAGCTTGAACGGCTTGAACAACCTGGTCAGTATCGGGGGCTACTTCCAGCTACTCAATAACGCTGCTCTCAGCAGTGTGACTGTCCTGAGCAAGCTGCAGTCGGTCGGGAATTACCTCAATATCCAGGGCAACGGCGTGCTCACCAGCCTCAATGGCATGAGCGCGCTGACCAGCGTGGGCGGTTACCTCCAGGTCTACAGCAACGCTGCGTTGCAGAACATCAACGGGCTGAGCGCGCTCGCCACGATCGGTGCCTACCTCAACGTGATGTACAACTCGGCGATGACGGATCTCAACGGCCTGGGCGCTCTGACCACGGTCGGCCAATACATTGCCATCGAGCAGCAGGGCGCGCTGGTTAGCATCGGTGGCTTCGCCACACTCGGCACGGTGGGTGGTGAGATCCGGATCGACAACGACGCCGCGCTGACTTCCATCAACGGCTTCGACGCGCTAAGAGCGGTGTCGCCCGGCAACCTCAAGATCTACTCGAACGGCGTGCTGACCACGATCGGCGGCTTCTCGAACCTCACCTCAATCCAGGGGACGCTCGAGGTGCACGACAACGCCAAGCTGGCCACGCTCGACGCCACGAACGGCTTCGAGAAGCTGACCGACGTGGGAAGCTCGGTGCAGATCTACGACAACCCGTTGCTGACTAGCATGGCCGGCTTCACGCTCTTCAAGGCCGCGAACTCCGACGTCAGCATCCACGATAACGGCCTGACGTCGCTGGCCGGATTTGGCGCGCTCACCGACATCGTGGGCAACTTGAACCTCGCGAACAACCAGGCGCTGCAGAGCGTGGTTGGGTTCACCAGCCTCAAGCGGATCGGCGGCTCGCTCATCGTTCGCGATAGCAACGTCCTGACGGCGTTCAACGGCCTCGGGGCGGTGATCTCGGTCGGCCTCGACCTGGTCGTCGTCTCGAACCCGCTCCTCGCCAACATCAACGGCTTGCGCTCGGGCACCTTCACCACGCTGGGCAACCTCTACAACATCTCGGGCAACCCATCGCTCTCGAGTTGCGAGGTGAGTGCGTTGCGGACCACGCTCGGGGTGACTACCGTCAGCGGTCGGGATCAGAGCTGTTGCAACGCGGGTTGCACGACCTGTCAGGTGACGACGTGCAGCGCGGGCGCAGGTGGAACCGCCGGTCAGAGCGGCACGTTCAGCGGCAACGTTCAGGTGGTCGACGCCGCCGACCTGGCGTGGCTGAAGAACGTGGTCAACATCACCGGCTTCTTCAAGGTGGAGAGCACCACGCTCACCAATCTCACGGGGATCAGCAACTTGCAGGCCGTCGGCGGTGACGTGAATATCTACAACAACCAGTCGCTGACCAACGTCAACGGTCTGGCTGGCCTACAGAGCGTGACTGGTAACATGAACATCCAGTCGAACAACGCGCTGACCAACCTCAACGGATTTTCCATCACGACCTACTCGGGCCTCACGGCGGTCATGGGCTATCTGCAGATTCTGAACAACGCGCAGCTTGCAACCCTCGGCGGGTTGAGCAGCCTGACGACGGTTGGAAGCTACTTCAACATTCAGGGCAACACGGTGATGACCACGATCGATGGCTTGTCGAATCTGACGAGCGTCGGCGGCTACCTTCAGGTGTACAGCAACTCAGCGCTGGTCTCGATGATCGGTCTGATCATCCCGACCGGCAAACTCGCGAACCTGGGTGGTGTGCTCACCGTGCAGTACAACGGCGTAAGCTCGTGCCAGCCCAGCGCGCTGAAGACGGCGCTCTTCAATGCATCCGCGTGGGCCAAGAGCTACACAGAGAACAACAACGTCACGTGTGTGGCACCGAAGACCTGCTCGGGATCCATGAACGCGGTGTGCCAGTGACGGTGAGGCGGTGCGGCGGGGAACTGGCGCCCCACTCTCGCTCCGGGTCCGCGATCACCGCCATGCGCGTCGCGCAAGCTCAGATCTCTAGCTCTACGCGCCGGGCCTCTAACCATTCCAAGTAGTAAGCATCTTCGCGCCGCGGCTCCAGCCGCTCGGCTGCAATCTCTTCCTCGAGCAAACGCTTGAGGTCGCCGATCTTGCGCGATGGGGCCAGCTTGAAGTGTTCCATGATCGCGGTGCCGATGCCTTTGGAGAGCGGCGGCTGTTTGGCATCTTGAGCTTGGACGTCCTGGATGCGCGCAGATAGCTCCGAGATCGATTGCAGGCCGCGCTTCTTCTTCTCGGGACGCTTGGTGGTGATGTCGGCGCGGCTCAGGTCGAGGAGATCGACCAAACCGTCGCCCATCTCCTTGCCGAAGCGGCGCACGGCGGAGTCGGTCCAGTCGCCGTCGTATTGGCTGGCCCGCAGGTGATTCAGGATCAAGTAGTGCACGCGGTCGTAGAGCTCACCGTCGAAGCCGAGGCGCGCGGCAACCTTGCGGCGAAACATCGCGGCGCCGACCTCGCTGTGACCGAAGAAGTGCACCTCGCCGCTCGGCTCGATCTTGCGGGTGCGCACCTTGCCGATATCGTGCAAGAGCGCGCCCCAACGCACCGGCAGTCGCGGCACCGATTGCCAGACCACTTGCTTGGTGTGCTTCCAGACGTCTTTGTGTCGCCACTCGCCGTCACCGAAGCCGACCAGCGCGTGCACCTCGGGGAGCCACGGTTGCAGCGCTCCGCAGATGTGCAGCGCATCCAGGCCCTCTTGCGTGTGCCGGCCGAGCAGCAGCTCGTCGACGTAGCTGCGAAAGGTCGCGACCGGTAGAGCGCGCAGCTCGTCCTCGGTCGGCAGGTCGGCCGGAGGCTCGGTGAGGGCTTCGGGACGGCTGGTGCCGACCTCGGCGGCCCAGCGCAGGGCTCGCTCGGCGCGCTCGAGGTTGGGCGCGGGGCTTTCGGAGGTCGCCTGGTTCTGCATCATTGGCCGGAAAAACGGGGAAGGGCGGAACCTATCGCCAAGTGTCGGGTCGCGCAAACCGACGCTTCCGAAAAGCGAGGGTTTGCCCCGCGCCTTGGGTATGCTCGCATGCGCGCTCGACGCCGCGGCGCTTCGGCACCGTGGCTCGGTTCTCGTCACCCAACGGGTCTTCCGCCATGTCCAAGAGCTTGCCGTCCACTCTGCGCATCTGGCTCATCCCATTCTCGGTGCTGCTCGGCGTTTCCGCCGCGCTCTTCGTGCTGACGTGCCTGGTCGATGGCAGCACCACCAGCGCCGAACCCTGGCGCGTGTTCTGGTTGGTCATCCACCCGAACCCGGCTGCTGCAGCCAACACCCTCGGCAACGCCGGTGAGATCGTGGCCGCCGTGCTCGCGATCGCGCTAACGGTCGTCGCCATTATCGTCGAGCTCGCCAGCAATCGCTACACGCACCGCGTGACGGAACTCTTCATCGCGGAGCCAGTGAACTTCTTCGTGATGAGTCTCTTCGTCGTCACCGCCGTGCAGGGCCTGTGGGTGACGATGACCATCGACTACTCGCAGGGTGGAACGCCGAGCTTCATGCCGTATTTCAGCATCGGCGTCACGATGGCGCTGCTGACGGTGTGTCTGCTGATCCTTCTGCCCTACTTCAACTTCGTCTTCTCGTACTTGAACCCGGTGCAGATCGTCGATCGCATCTCAAGGCACACGTTGGAGGTGATCGCCGCTGCCGGCACCGGCGAGAACACGGACGTCGGCAAGCGCGACGCCAGTCGCGGGGTGGAGCAGCTGGCGGACGTCGCCGTGAACGCCATGGAGCACCGCGACAAGGGCGTCTCGATGGCGAGCGTGAACGCGCTCAAGCAGCTTGCGATCGACTACCAACGGGTGCGCCCCGGGCTCTCGGCAGCCTGGTTTCGCGTCGACGGTGAGCTCGCGCAGAACCCGGACTTCGTCTCGATGGATGCGCAGGTGCTCGGAGAGGTCGCGGCGCGGCGCATTTGGTTCGAGATGAAGGTGCTTCGCCAATACCAGATGGTCTACGCCGAGGCGCTCAACCACATGCGCGACATCGCATATGTGATCGCCATCAACACGCGGCTGATCGCCGAGGAAGCCGCACGCCAGAACCAGATCGAGCTGCTGCACCTCTCGATGAAGTTCTTCAACACCTATCTGCGCGCGGCCATCAACGCCAAGGACGTGCGCACAGCCTACAACGTGTTCAATCAGTATCGGCTGCTTGCGCAGTCCTTGCTTGGCTGGAAGCGCGGCGCTTACTCGGTCGAGATCGCGCGCTACTTCAAGTATTACGGCTTGATCTCGTTCTCTTCGAATCTGCCCTTCATTCTGGAAACGGTGGCCTACGATCTCTGCACGCTGAACGAGACGGCGCTCGACTGCGATTCGCCCGTGATGGATGACCTTCTGCGGATCTTCCTGCGCGTCGACAAGGAGAGCGAGGGCGAGGTCCAGGAAGCCAGCCTGCGTGGCGTGCGTAAGGCGCAGGTGAAGCTTGCGACTTACTATCTGCTCAAGGGCGATATCGCGCGCGCGCGTCAGGTCTACGAAGATATGGCGGGCGAAGACCCGATGCGCCTCGCCTCGATCCGCGATGAGCTCTTCGGAGTGCAGTCCTCGGAGTATTGGGAGATTACCGATCGCGGCTCGAACTTCGACTATCTGCCCAAAGAACGGAAGCTCAAGCTGCAAGAGTTCTTCTCGTGGTTTACGGGTCTTCCGGTCGAACGCACCGTCTTCGTGAGCCAGCTCCCCGCAGCTCCGGGCGGAGAAGCCGCGGGCATCGAGTTTCACGACGAGTGATGGGCCCGCCAGCCAGGCTTCGCCGCGCCGGAGTCTTCATGTCGCGCTGCCGACCAAGAGCCGAAGCTCGCCGCTCTCGGTGTCGAGCCTGACCGACGTGCCCAGCGGTAACTCCAGGTTGTCGTCGATGTGGCCCGAAGGAACGCTCGAGACGACGGGTATGCCGAGATCGCCGAGGCGCTCGCGCAACACATCGTGAGCGGTCACGCCGTCGTCGCCTGGCTCGGCCTTCTCGAATGCACCCAGCGCGATGCCGCGGACGGCGGCAAGCACACCGGCGCTGCGCCACGTCGTCAACATGCGATCGATGCGGTAGGGCCGCTCGCCGACGTCTTCGAGGAAGAGGATGGCGCCATCCAGGCGTGGAAAGTAGGGCGTGCCGATCAACGCCGTGAGCACGGTAAGATTGCCGCCCAGCAGAACGCCTTCGGCCTGGCCGCTCGTGATCGTCGTGAGCCCGCGTACGCAGGGTGAAAAGCGTCCTTCCAGAGCGTCGAACCAGCGCGAAACTTGTGGCGCGGGCGCTCTTCCGAGCGTGGCCACCATCATGCCGTGCACGGAGGCGACCTGCGCGCGCGCCCAGAGCGCATGCATCGCCGTGATGTCGCTGAAGCCGATCAGGAGCTTTGGCCGCCTGCGCACACGCTCGACGTCGAGGTGCGGCAGAAGGCGCGTGGCTCCGTAGCCGCCACGGGCTGCGATGATGCCGTCGATGCGGTCGTCAGCCAGGGCTGCTGCGAGCTCGCGCAAACGGCGGGTGTCGTCGCCGGCGAAATAGCCGCGGCGATCGAGAATGCTGGCATCGTGGTCCACCACATAGCGGTCTCGCAGGCGCACCATGCCTAGCTCGAAGCTCGCGGCGTCGAAGGGACTGGCCGGCGCGACGACTGCAATGCGTGCGCCCGGCGCGAGCCACGGTCGGGCGTAGTCGGGGCTTGGTCTCGAGTGGGTCATGTGGCTGCGCAGGCGGGCGCAACCTTATCAAGACGCTTGGTCGGGGTCGATGTAGTCGACGAGCTCGCCGCGAAAGGTGCGCAGCGTGGTCGTTCCTGCGTTGCGCGCAACGATGTAATCGGGGCCGAGCGGGACCTTGCCTTTGCCACCCGGCGTGTCGCAGATCAGTTTGGGTAGCGCGAGCCCGCTGAGGCGCCCCTGTAACTCGGCCATCAAGCGAATGCCCGTGTCTAGAGGCGTGCGCAGGTGCGAGGTTCCCCGCACGGGGTCGGCTTGCAGCAAGTAGTAAGGCCGCACCCGAGAGCGCACGAGGCCTCGAAAGAGCTGTTCCAGTGTATCTGCGTGGTCGTTGACGCCACGCAGGAGCACGGTCTGATTCATCACGGGTATGCCGTGATCGCTGAGCCGTGCGCAGGCCGCGCGTGAAAGTGGTGTCAGCTCCTTGGGGTGATTGAAGTGCGTCATCAACCAGGTCGAGGGATGCGTGCGCAGCGTGCGGCAGAGCGATTCGGTGATGCGTTGTGGCAGCGTGACCGGTGTGCGACTGGCGACGCGTACGTAGAGGATGCTCTCGATGCCGGCCAGCTCGGTCAGGATGCTCTTGAGGCGCGCATCCGACATCACCAGCGGATCGCCGCCGGAGACAATTACGTCTTGGATCTCGGGGTGGGCGCGCAGATGGGAAAATGCGCCCGAGAGCTGCGCGAGTGCGCGGGCACCACCGCCGGCACCGACCATGCGTGAGCGCGTGCAGAAGCGGCAGTAAACGCTGCAGCGGTCGGTGACCAAGAGCAGGGCGCGGTCCGGGTAGCGCTGCACCAAGTGCGGTGCGACTTCGTGGGCTTCTTCTCCGAGTGGATCTCGAAGATCGCCGTGGACTGTTCGCGCTTCCGCGCCGCGCGGGATGCACTGCAGGCGGATCGGACAGCCTGGGTCGTGGCGGTCACAGAGCCCCAGGTAGTAGGGCGTGATCGACATCGGGAAGCCGCCCGCCAGCGCGCGCGCCACGCCGGCTCGCTCTTGCTCGCTCAGGTCGAGCGCTTGCTCCAGAGCTTTGTGGCTCGTCACCGCGTGACGGACCTGATGGGTCCAATCACTTGGATCGAAGCGTTCGGGATCGGCGCTCCCTCTGTGCTCATCGAAGATCGGTAGCGTCACACATTCACCATAGTGCGGGAGAACCAGCGGCGGTAGGGTCCAGCCGAGTCGCCCTGCCAGAAACGAATCGAGGCAAGCGGTGACCGCCTGCCTCGATTCACGTGAAGAGCGACGCTGCTACTTGATGCGTTCGAGCAGGATTTCCCGCTGCAGACGCAGCGCCTTGGGCACGGTCGGACCGAGCTTGTCGAACCACTCGCCCTGCGCTTCGAGCTCCCGGACCCATTCTTTGGGATCGATCTTGGTGGCCTCGATCACGTCCTCTTCCGAGATGTCCATGTCCGAGAGGTCGAGGTCACCCGGACGCGGCACCCAACCGATCTTCGTCTCTTGGCCGCCCACCTTGCCGCGGGCGCGGTCGATGACCCACTTCAAGACGCGCATGTTCTCGCCGAAGCCCGGCCACACGAACTTGCCCTTGGCGTCCTGGCGGAACCAGTTGACCATGAAGATCTTCGGCGGCATGGGGATGCTGTTCTGCATCTGGAGCCAGTGCTGGAAGTACGTGCCCATGTCGTAGCCGCAGAACGGCAACATGGCCATCGGGTCGCGACGCACCACGCCGACCTGACCGGTGGCCGCAGCCGTCGTCTCCGAGCCCATGGTGGCGCCGAAGTACACACCGTGCGTCCAGTTGAAGGACTGCACCACCAGCGGCACGGTCGTCGCGCGACGTCCACCGAAGATGATCGCCGAGATGGGCACGCCCTGC
>JADGRG010000363.1 GCA_017881145.1 Sandaracinaceae bacterium
GCCTGGCGTCACAGCCTGACCATTGATCGCGACGCTTGCGCCGGCCGTCACCGTTGGCGTCAGCGTGATCGTCTGGGTTGCGAGGCCTACCATCACACCAGAGTGGTGGGGTCGCAGTCGTCGTCGTGGGTGTCTTTGCCGTGGCTTGGGTCGCAGACCTCGATGTTGCCGGGGAAGCGCAACGCGTCGTTGTCGTCGCAGTCGTCGCCGAGCGAGCTGACTCTACTCTTATGAAATGCAGCAAGGCCACCGCCCTACCCCGCACATTCAGACACCGGTGCGAAGCACGGCGCCTCGTTGCGCAACATCCAGCCCGCGTTTCGTCGATGAGCGCTCTGCGCATCCACGCGAAACAGCAAGCGACCGGTCCGTCTTCTCGGGACCCCTCAGACCACCCAAGCTCAGCTGCGCGCGCGACGACCGCCGCGGACACGGGGACCGCTAACGCCGCGTTCACGTCAGGGCGCAGCGCTTGCGCCGACAAGCGCAATGGAAGCTCGCCCGCCCAGATGGGCAGAGCCTGATCCGCAGCGGCATCGATCGGCGGACCGCTGCGCACTTTTGCAGACGCCTCGGTAATGGGCAGCCGTACCACCAGGGTGGTCCGCAGCTCTTCCTCCGAAGGCGGCCTGACCTCCGAACCACGACCTTGCGCCATGTGCTCGACCAGCGCGTGTAGCGCCGCACGCTTCTCCTCGAGCTCTTCCACCGCCTGCGCCACGCCATAGAGCACCACGCAGCGATAGTTCATCGAGTGGTGAAATGCCGAGCGCGCGAACACCAAGCCGTCGAGCAGGGTCACTGTCAGGCACGCCGGCTCGCCCTGCGCGAGCGCATTCAGGAAGCGATTGGCGCGCGCGCCGTGCAAGTAGACGAACTCGCCGAGGCGAACGTGCGCTGTCGGCATCACGCGTGGCGAGCCGTCGATCACCACGCCGACGTGGGCCACCAGCGCTTCGTCGAGAATAGCGTGGATCGCCGCGATCTCGTGACTGCCACGGTTCGGGCGGCGCCGAAGCGTCGTCCGCTCACTCTGCTCGATGGTGGTGCCTTGGTGCGCGTCGCGCATGACTTTTTCCATGTACGCAGGGTGCTTGCCATCCGGATCTCGAAGAAGTACCAGAATCATCATAATGCCTAGACCAGTTGGCGCGTGGCAGCTCTCGCTCGACACCTCGCAGGGCCACCAGCTGCCCATGTTCCTGCGCAAAACGCTCGCGCCGCAATGCGGCCCGCGTCACATGCAACAGACACGAGCGCGGGGCATCAACCGCTACGTCTTCTTTCTCACGCGTGCGCACGGCGTGGGCTTCGATCCCAACGATCTGGAGCGACCGATTCTCTGGGAGGGTGACTACGTGGGCTTCGGCTGGCCGTTCTCGGCAGCCGAGGCGCTGCAGCTCTGGCAACGCGACATCGCGCCGCACCCAGAAGCGCGGGCAGCCACCGCGTGGTTCGTGCCATTCATGGAGAAGCTCGCCGCGGGAGAAGACTTCGATCTCGACGAAATGGAACGCTTGGCGCCCAGGCTGCAACGGGAATAGGCCGCGCACCGCTCGCCGGCACTGCGCGCGCGCGTTTCCGAGAACGGCGCGTAGCTTTCGACCGTGAGCAGCCCGAAGATCCGCACGTTCATCAGCAGGAAGACACCGGCGTGAAGCGTCAGGCTGCCTGGGCACGACCTGCGAGCGCTGGGGGCACCCAGCGTGCGACAGCCTCCACCCTACCTGGCTTCCTCCGCGCGGCAGGGCTGAGAACCGCCCCGGAATCAGCGCGCGCCGAGGCTCACGGCCTGTGTTGGGTCTGCGCCTCCGTCCGAGACGACCTGAACGAGCGTGAACTCGTTAGTCTGCCCACTTTGCATGAGGTCCAGGTGCAGGGCGGGCGCACCCGAATGAAGGACGAGCTCGCCATAGCCGAGTTGCAGGCCAGGCATGAAGAGCGAGCCGGTCACCGGCGCTGCATCGATGAGAGTTCGAAATGCGCCCTGCTCCTTCACACGCAGTGTCGCTTCGCCCTCGCTCAGCAACTCGCTCGTGTCCATGCAGGCCGCCGCGCTCTGCTGAAAGGTCCGAGTGCCGCACGCCGACGCACGCGCCTGCCACGACACCTCGCGCGTCGCGCTCCTTGCGGGCTTCGCGCCCGCTGCCTCGTGCACCACGACGATGAGCTCGTACTCGCGTCCCTGCCACGAGAAGGGATACGTGCCCGCATCAGTCACGTGCTGCAGCAGCGTGACCATCTCCGCTTCACCGTACTCGAACGCTGGCGCGGGGGTCGTGACGCACCCTCCGGCCAGGTACATCGGATTGACGATGAAAGAGAATGCGAAGACGCAAGCAGTGATAATCCAACGCTGCACTCTAACCTCGAGTCTGGTCGCAGTGGGTGCGACCCCTCTCTCATAGTCGAGATGGTAAGCCGCGTATAGCTGACGCGCTGGGACTTTGGCCGCGACCGGCTCAGATCTCCCAGCCGGAACTGGCGACCAACTCGACCACCCAATTGAACTCGTCCAGAGTGCTCGCGTAAGGACACGGCAGCAGCGCGATGTTGATGGCCTCGGGCTGCGGTGCCGAAGTGCGTTCGACGGCACGCGCGAGTCCTGCCCCTGGTTACCGCTGAAGGAGGCTGACGCGATGAGGCGTGCACCGCCCGCGTCGCGGCATACACCTAACGCGGTGTTTCGGTCGCGAGGCGCTTGAAGCGTTCAGCGAGCTCACCGCGATAGGCTTTCAGCTCTGCAGCATCCAGCGGGACGAGCATCATCGGCATTGGCGCCAGTGGGAAGTCCTTGAGCAACCAGGCCAAGATCCCCGGATCCATGCCGGCGTCTTTCTGTGCAGCAAGAGGGAAGTCGGCCTCGGGTCGGAAGCCGCTTCGTTCCAAG
Organism: Sandaracinaceae bacterium; assembly: GCA_017881145.1. Taxonomy (GTDB): domain Bacteria; phylum Myxococcota_A; class Polyangia; order Polyangiales; family JAFGIB01; genus JADGRF01. The sequence goes on from JADGRG010000363.1 coordinate 2,891, forward strand.
AACAAGACGTCCACGAGATCACGGGGTTCGGAACGCGACAGCAAACACGTGAGCTTCGCTGCTCGCAGATCGGGGAGCGATTCGATCACCACGCCATCGATGGGTGCCGGCGGCGGCTGCAAGTCCGGGAGTGGCTCGTGCACGACGTCGAGCTCCAGCGTTCTGTCAGGCAGGTGAATCGCGGCACGCACGTGCGTGCCGGCATCGACGTGCAGCGTGATGTTTCCACCAACTTGCTGGGCGACGTCGGGCAGGACGGAAACGAGCGTGCGGTGCGCTGCCTTGTCGTGGACGAAGAGATCGATGTCGTTCGAAAGCCGATGGGCCAGAACTGCCCCTGACAGCGCTGCGCCGCCGCCCAAGTGGCATGGCACGCGGCTCTGGCACGCCCGAATGAACTGCAGGACGGTTTCCGGCACCACGCGACGGTCAAACGAGCTGCGCATTATTCCGCCGCGGTGGTCGAGCTGGACGACTCGTCGATGTCGAGCAACCAAGCCCAGCGAGCGCGCGTTCTGCCCAGATGCCTCCGCAGCTCGGGCCAACTCTGCCGAATGTCATCGGGCGAGGTAAACAGCCACACGTCGCGTGTGTTTGCTTCGCGAAGCAGCGCTCCAAGCCAGTACGCCCGAAGATCGCGCGACGGATCCTCGAGATGACGGCGCAACGCGGCCACGGTGCAGTCCGTCCACCACAGAAAGTACGGACGCGCGTGGTCTTCGAGCAGCGCAGGCGTGGTCGGAGGCAGGGCCATGGCACGAGGATAGCAGGGTGAGGCGGTGGGAGCGCATCTTCACGACACTTTCCTCCCAGCGGTGCTCGGGTAGCGTGCCCGGCATGTCGATCGCTGCGCCTCGCGCTCGGAGTCGCCACCCTCTTGCTCATCGACGTAGCGACCGTGCTTGCGCAGCACGCGCTCACCCCTTCGGGTGTCACACCCCTTCGGGTGTCACGAAGCGCGTCGATGCGCGTCGATGCGCGCTGCGACGCGCTTGGTGACACCCGAAGGGGTGAGCCATGCCACGAGCGATGGCCCGCGTGGATCGCCGCGATCTCGTGACTGCCACGGTTCGGGCGGCGCCGAAGCGTCGTCCGCTCACTCTGCTCGATGGTGGTGCCTTGGTGCGCGTCGTGCATGACTTCTTCCATGCACGCAGGGTGCTTGCCATCCGGTTCTCGAAGAAGTACCAGAATCATCATAATGCCTAGACCAGTTGGCGCCTGGCAGCTCTCGCTCGACACCTCGCAGGGGCAGCAGCTGCCCATGTTCCTGCGCATTGCCCGCGCCGTCGCACACGACGCGCGCAGC
>JADGRG010000364.1 GCA_017881145.1 Sandaracinaceae bacterium
AGCAAGAAACAGAACGAAAGCCCGACCGAAAGCAGCACGCCGCGTGCGCGCAACTTCGAGGCCAGCGCAAACACGCGGGGGGAGATCCAGACCCCGAGCAAGAGCGAAGCGACCAGGAACGCCACGGCTTTGAAGAGCGTAAGGCCAACGTCGGCGTAGGAAAGCGTGCCGCCGCGGTCGGCTGCAGCCAGCACACCGATCACCACCGCCAACACGACCAGCCCCATGACGTCGTCGATCACGGCCGCGCCCAGAATGATGCGCGCTTCCGGGGTCTGAGAGCGCTTCAGGTCCCGCAACACGCGTGCCGTGATGCCGACGCTGGTCGCCGTCAAGGTTGCACCGAGGTAGGCATGCACATAGATCGATGCGTGCGGCAGCAGCAGGCTGCTCACCGCCCAACCGAACCCAAAGGGAACGAACACGCCCAGGCTCGCCACCAGGAAGGAGGACCAACCGACCTTCATCATCTGGGCGACCGTCGATTCGAGCCCGACCTCGAAGAGCAAGATGATCACGCCCAGACGCGAGAGCATGTCGATGGTGGCGTCGATCTTGATGGGCTCAGCGCCCGAGAAGCCCAGCAACGATAAGTTGCCGAGCGCGACACCTACGATGAGCTCGCCGAGCACCGCAGGCTGACCGATGCGCGTCGCGAGGTCACCGCCGAGCTTGGCCAAGAGCAGGATCACCGCGAGGTAGAGCACGACCAGGGCAACGGGGTCGCCCGGCGACGTGCCGGAAGAAGCGTGAGCCGGCAGCGCCGCAAAGAGCGCGGCGATGAGCACAGAGAGTTGCGTCAATCGTTTCCGCATGGCGATTCCGGCAGCGCGCAGGGCAGCGCTGCCGGCTCAGCGTGGCACGGCTTGTGGCTCGGCTCTATGCCGCAGACTCACGATCAGGAGCGGCCACACACTGACGGCGACGATCGCGGCCAGGGCTAGAAACCCGCGATTGATGCCGCCCCACGCCAGCAGAACGCCGGCCAGCGGAAAGAAGAGCATGTACCAGATGGAACCTAGCAGTGATTCCAGCGACACGATCGAGGCACGCACCTCGGCAGGAACCAGCGCTTGCAGCCTGAGATTGACCGCATTGCGAAAGAGCACGTGACAGGCCCCCACGCAGACCAGCGCCAGCGTGCCGGCGCCTTTGTGACCGAAGGACCAGGCGAGCGCAGCCACCAGGAATGCCAGGGGCAAGCCGATGCCGACTCCGGCCAGGAGCCTGCTGATTCGCCTCTTACTTTCGCTCGTCCATGCGGAGAGCGGCATGGTCAACGCCTGCAGAAGCGAGATCGAACCCACCGTCAGGCCCATCGACGAAAGTGATGCGCCGCTGTCGATCAGATACGTCTGCGTCACCCAATACGAGAACACGAAGTAGGTGTTGGCGACGCCGCCCAGAAGCATCAACGCCTGAGCAGGACGATTGTGGCGCGCCTCGGCGAAGCTGTCTCTGAACACCGCGAAGTAACCGCGTCCGCGTGCCGCCGCCGGCTGCTCACGGAGGCCCAAGAGCACCGCCGAACCGAGCACACAGGCCAGCGCCGAAAGCCAGAACACGGAATCCGGCCGCCATGCGTAAAGCAGACCACCGGTCGCACTGGCGGCTGCGATGGCCAGCACGTTGAAGAAGCGCAGCCGCGCCAGTGCACGCCCGTAACGATGTTCCTGCCCGATGCTCTCGAGGTGTCCGTGCAAGAAGGCCGTGTCCGCGCCGGTGCGAAAGGCCGTGGACACGCCGATGAAGAGCTGGGCCGCGCAGAGGCTGTAGACCGAGCTTGGCAGAAAGAAGAGCAAGATCGAGAGTGCCTGCAAGACACCCGCGAACACCAAGCTCCGCTTGCGTCCGAGCCAGTCGGCGAAGAGCCCTGACGGATACTCAGCAACCAGATTGCCCATCGAAACCAGCGCGATGAGCGAAAGCGAAAGCGCACGCGGATGTGGCACGTGTGCGGCTGCCAGCGAGACTTCCATGTGGTGCAAGAGCACCGGCACGTAGAAGAAGAGCCGCGCCACGAACGCATGCGCGTAGAGGCGCAGCTCGATGAAGCGCTGGCGTGCATGCTGCGCAGCCAGGGCTTCGGGAGCTTGTGCGTGCATAGCGCGCGTCCTGCGTCAGTCGTGCCGCCAGCGCCGGTCTGCGCGGGCGATCAGAGCAGCGTGCCGACCTTGGCCATGATGCCCGCCGGGTCGAGTCCTTGGTGCGTCATCTGTTCCCACAGGCCGCCGCCGCCGATTCGGTGCGTGCCGATGTGAGCATATTTGGGCGTGAGCCCGCGCTCCAAGAGCCAGCTTCCATAGCGAATGCCCAGGCCCGTCTTGTCGCTCTGACTTTCGACGACCAGCACGAACGCGGTCTCGCCAGCCACCTGTAGCGCGGCCTCATCGATCACGTTCAGCGTCGGTTTGTTGATGAGACCGACATCCACTCCCTGCGCGCGCAGCTCTTCGACCACGTCGAGGCAGCGATAGAGCATCTCGCCATAGCTCACCAGGTAACCGCGGGTGCCGCGCCGGATCATCTCATCCTTGCCGGGCGTGAAGGTGTAGCCTTCGCCGAAGAAAGTCTTGCCCTTGTCATCGAGGATGTCGGGCACTTCCGAGCGCGTGGAAAACACGAAGCGCAGACCCGGGTGGTTCCAGATGTGCTTCACCACCGCGCGCATCTGGTGCTGGTCGGCTGGGAAGTAGAGGCGTGTCGTGTCGCCTTCGGCCAAGCCGTTGTCGGCGAAGAAGTTGTTGATGCCGAAGTGGCAGGAGTTGTCCGCCATGTCGTCGACGCCAGCGTGCGAGAAGTGCGAGAGCACGTTGGCTTCGTTGAGGCGAGCCATGGTGGCCTCGCTGATCACCATTTCCAGGAACGCCGAGAACGTGCCGAACACGCCTTGCTTGCCCGGCTGCATGCCGAAGCCCGCGCAAGCCGAGAAGTTGCCGCGCTCCATGATGCCGCCGGAGACGTAGACCTCCGGGCACGCCTTCTTGATGTGAGTCAGGCCGCAGGAGCCTTCCAGGTCGCTGTCGATCACGATCACGCTCGCCTTGCGCTGCGCCGGGGTCATGGGCGTGAGGATCTCCGCCACGGCCTGACCGAAGACCTCGCGGTTCTTGCCCATCACGGTGCTGCTGCCGCGATACGTGCCGGGGCGCTTGGGCTTCACGATCGCTTTCAGATACGCGACCGCGTCGTTGTGGCCGCGGGCCGTGAGGTACTCGATCGCAGTCTGCACCTTCACGACGTCGTGGCCCTTGGGGCTGCCCTCGATGCCAGGAACGCCGGGCGCCATCTTGCGCTTGTTGATCAGCGCGACAGGTCCGGGCTTTTTCAGCGCACCCGCGAACCGCACGAAGAACGCTTCGAGATTCTCGCCGTCGCCGATGTCCACCGGCAAGCCGTGGCCTTGCAGCGTCTTGGCGACATCGAAGCCGAGCATGTATTGGCTCGGGTGACCTGCGATCGTGACGTCGTTGTCGTCGATGACGAGCTTGACGTTGAGCGCGCGCGCCACGGCGAAACGAGCAGCCTCCGCGTCGTTGCCTTCCTGCTGCGATCCATCGGAACCGAAGAGCAGCACGGCCTTGTCGGGATTGGCGAGCGCGACGCCGTTGACGTAGGGCCACATGTGACCGAGGCGTCCCGACGAGAAGTCCACGCCCGGCGTCAGATGACGCTCGGAGTGACCGGGCAGCTTGGAGTCCGCCTCGCGATAGTGCAGCAAGCGCTCCGCCGGCATGTGCCCGCGCAGCACGCTCATCAGGTACTGGATGGCGACGCGGTGGCCCGCCTCGTCGAAGTGGATCGGCACGATCGGCGCCCCGCCCTTGATGAAGCCTTCCGCAACGAAGACCTCGGGCACGATGTCGTAGGGCCCGCCGGTATGACCGCCCAAGCCTTTGGCGTCGGCGACCGCCGTGAAGAAGATGATGATATCGCGACCGAGCGCGACGTTGCGTGTCAGCGCCGCACTTTCGGTGGCCGAAAGCGATGCCGCCGAGGGACTTAGCGAGAGCGGCTGGTAGGCGCCGAGGTCGATGGGAAAGCGCATGTCGGACTCTCCTGCAGCGCCGACCAGACAGAGGCCGACGGTTCGAGCACCGGCCAAGATGGAGGCCAGCGGTTCGGGCGCGATATACCACGGAACAGCGCCAGTGCTGCCTTGTTCAGAGGTTCAGCGCGCGACGAGCTCGTCGGTCGACACAGGGCCGACTCAGAGCCCGCCTAGCGGGTCCTTGTCGTCCAGGCCTTCAAGCGGCTTCAGCGCCTCGCCCTTGTTGGCCTCTTGCTTGCGCGCATGCATATTCTGCTGGCGCTGCTTGTCGGCCGCCACGTCGCGCTTGATGCGTTCGCGATACTCGGCGTCGCTCTCTTCGTGCTGCGCTTCGGCAGCGAAGACGCTGCGCTTGCCGGAGGCCTTGGCGAGCTCCGTGCGACCGCTCCGGCTCTTGCTGCTCTGCGCGGAATCCTGCGCATCGTCGGCCTGCGCGTAGGAATTGCGCGTGGGTCGCGTGGGCGTCGTGCCGCGCAGCGACGCGAGGTCGTGGACCGTGGACATCTCCTCGAAGATCAGCGCGAACACACCGCGACGGGTGTTGTCCGCGGCGCGCATCCGCGAGTTGCGATCGAGGTATTCGACCCACTGCGTCTGGCCCTGACCAGGCGAGAGCTCGCCCTTCTTCAGATGGCCTTTGCCGAAGCGCTTCTCGATGGTCTGCGAAAACTTGCCGAAGTTCGCACCACCGAAAGCGCTCTCGCCGAGCGCCTTGTACCACTTCCACAGGCGGCCATTGATGAAGAAGTAGTAGTTCTCCGAGGCCTCGTCCTTGTTGACGACCATCGACTCGTTGTTGCCGTAAGTGAACTCGCCAGCGATGGCGCTTCCATCCCAACGCGAGGAATGTCCGCCCTCGAAGCTCACCTGACTCTTCTGCACCTCGGACTGCGCACGCTTCAGATCGTCCCGAAGCTGGGACTGCCGGTGTGCGTCGTGCGTCTTGCCGATCTGCTCAGCGGAGCGCTCCGCTAGCTTGCGCTTGAGGAAAGCGACGACCTCGTTTTCGCTCATGCCCCAGCGCAGGTCGCCCATCGAAGTCGCGATCGGACTTGGCTCAGCCGAAGCCCGCCCAGACCAGCCGGACAGCCCGACCCCAACAAGACACGCAACCACCGTCAACCACTTGGATCGCGTCATGAAACCTCCAGCACCGTGAGAACACCCGAATCGCGGCCACACTGTGAAACTTTGGTACACGATGTGCGCAAAGGCAATACCCAAGTTGAGGGTATTTTCCGCGTGAGCCCGCGGTCATTTCAGCGGCACTGGAATACACACCAGGCCGGCGAAAACAAGCGCTTACTCGTGTGCCATGCGGTGGCGCGGACCGCGGAAATAGTGGCCAGCCGTGTAGCGCAAGAGATTGGTCACGCGGTCGGTGTAAAGACAGGCATAGCGCTCGACCTGCTCGCCAAAGCTCGAGAGCTCGCTTTCGGCTTTCAGCGCCGAGCCCCAGAAGGGATGGAACGCGCGTTCGACCTCGGCTTCGAGCTCGCCGTGCTCGGCTTCCACCGCCTTCGCTTGCACGCGGATGCGATCGATGCCCCGCTTCAGCCGCTGCCGCGCCGCTTCCAGCTCCACCTCACGCTCGCGAGCTGCAGGCTTCTCGTCGAGCGAGCGCTGCACCGCCTTGAGCATCGCCTGCCGTCCGCGCAAGCCATCCTGGAGCGCCGCCAGCCGCTCTTCCAGCTTGTCGACGCGCGCGATCTCAGCGCTGAGCCGCTCCATCGCCGTGAGCTCGTCGGTCAGCTCCTGAATGATCATGAGCGTGCGCCACGCGCTCTCCTTCTTGGCGCGCAGCACGTCGCCGTAGATGTGATCACCAACGTAGAGCACGCGATCGCCGGCTTCGCTGGTGAGCTTCTCGAACTCCGCGAGGCTGCCGCCGCGATAGATGCGGCCGCGATGGAGCTCCTTGACCTTGTGCGGATGGGGTTGACCGTCGTGTCCCACCTCTTCGAAAAGGTTGGCGGTGGTGAAGAAGGTCGGCTTGGCGGCGCTGGTGACGATGATGTCGAAGTAGCTCTTCCAGGAAGGATATTCGGGCAGGCCACCTCCAAGCAGATAGCTCATCACCGCATCGGTGTAATAGGGCTCCGAGTTAGTCAGTAAGAAGAGCTTCTTACCAGCGCTTCGCAGCTTGTGGAGCGTCGGCGCGAGATCCTTGTCGTGCTCGATGTAGCGCGCGAGGTCCGCTGTGATGATCTCTTTCAAGCTGCCGTCGCGGTGCGCTTCGTCGATGCTGGTGCGCACGTCGTCGAAGAGCTGCCCGTAGTCGATCTGCGCAAGCGGTGTGTCGAGCTCGTCGACCACGGCCGAGAACACGGTCACTTCGCTGAGGGCAAAGAGTGAGTCGATGGAATGGTAGCGGCGCGGATCGGGTCGTACGCGCTTGAGCTGGTAGGCCTGTCTGCGCTCTTCGGTGGTGAGCTCGCGCGTGCCGTGAAAGGCTTTCTTCACGTAGCGGTAGCGGTCGGTCTTGAGCACGTTGCCCAAGCGCTTGTCGACCAGTAGCCCGCGAATCGGGAAGTTGGTGCGGTACTTCATCGAGAGCAGCGAGTCGGGATAACCCTTCTGCACCAGCTTCTTGGCCGTTGCCTCGATGCTGAGCCGGTCGATCTCGGCCTGCTTGTAGCTGGCCAGCGTGTAATCCATGTCGAAGCCGACCACGTCAATCTGGTCGAGCCGCAAGTTGCGGTTGCAGTAGATGCGGCGGCTGGGCGGCGGCTGGCCTTCGAGGGGCACGGCCAGATCCGCGAGCAGCGCTAGCTGCTGGTGGTCAGAATCGTGGCGGAGCGTGGGGGAATCGCTCACAGGACTGTCATGTGCGGCGCGCACTCAAGTTGAGTGTAACGCGTGGACGCTCCCGACGCGAACGACAGGTGCTAGGTCTGCAACAGGCCTGGCTTCACGCGCCAGGCGAACAAAACGCGAAGCCGCACTTGCCTACATGCGCGCCATAGGCGCTGCACGTTCGGACTCAAGTGCGGACCTCGATTCGAAATCAATCGGCGGCGTAGACGCTGATGCGACGGCCAGACTTGCCTTCGCGCTCGTAACGCACGACGCCATCAATGCGCGCCCAAAGCGTGTAGTCGCTGCCGACGCCCACGTTCTGGCCAGCATGGAAGCTCGAGCCAACCTGGCGCACCAAGATGCTGCCGGCCGACACACGCTGACCGCCGAACACCTTCACGCCGCGATACTGCGCGCTCGAGTCGCGACCGTTGCGCGAAGATCCCTGACCTTTTTTATGAGCCATTGCTGCTCTCCTTCAATCCGCAATCCACAAACCAAGAGCCAGAGGCTGCTCCACGGGTATGCGACTAAGCTACGATGCCGTTGACTTGCAGCTCGGTGAAGGGCTGACGATGACCGTTCTTGCGGCGATAGCGCTTACGGCGACGCATCTTGAAGACGATGATCTTCTTGCCGAGCCCTTGGCCGACGATCTGCGCGCTCACCTTTGCGCCTGCAACGAGCGGCTGGCCCACGGCCACCTTCTCGCCACCCAGCATGAGCACTTCGGCAAACTCGACCGCATCGCCTACGGCGCCTTCAAGCTTCTCGACGCGAAGGCGGTCGCCCTCGCTGACTCGATACTGCTTGCCACCTGTCTTGATGACCGCGTACATCTATCCATCCTTCGTAGGTCGTGCGCCTGTACAGTAGGACCGTAGGTCGTGCGCTCCTGCCCGTTCTAGGGCAAGGGCGGGTAGTGTACGGATAGGCCGCTACGCTGCAAGCAAAAACGCCGTGCAACCGACCAGGCCGAGTCGAAAAGTGAAGCCCATGGGAATCCGCGGCAATCGCCCCAAGAACCCCTATGAACGCCGCCCCACGGTGCGCCGACAGAACCCCGACCCTGCCGCCGAGGAGCGTCCCGGACTGCGCGAGCTTCCCAAGGATCTCGTGGAGTTAGCCGACGGGCGCAGCGAGCGCGTGCAGCGCCCGCGGCGCCAGCAGCCAGCCATCGAGGACGAGCGAATCGGGTTCGTGGTGCCCGGCGTGCGCAACCTGGATGCCCGCGCCGTCTACGACAGCCGCGTCGCGGAGCTACGGGGAGCACTCGCCCGCGGGGACGAGGCAGCGCTGCAACGCGGGCTCTGCGAGGCGGTGCGCTTGTCGCTGTGGCGTGCGCGCAGCGTGATGGACTTCGACGCCTTCGCCGAGAGCGTGGTGGGCGTAGCACCGGAACGCGCGAACGAGCTGGCGAAGGCCGGCGCAAGTGTGATGAGCGTTTCGCTCGAGATGCTGCCAGCACACGTGGTGGCGCTTTGGATGCGCATCGAAGCCGCACTCCAGCGCGCCTGTCCGGATGGCCGCGCCAGCGTGACGGGCAGACGCGAGACGCTCTGTCTCGAGGTGCGCGTGCCCACGGCCGAGGTTGGCCGTGCGGTCGAAGGGTTCTTCGACATGGGAGGAGCCGCCGCGGGCTTGCGACCTTTCCTGCGCGGGGATGCGGCAGCAGCACCGCCGCGCAAGCCGCGTGGCCCGGAGAGCCGCGATCGCAACGATCGGCGTGCGGGTGGTGGCAGCCCTCCCCGCCCAATGCGTCGGCCACGCGAACGCAGCTGAAGAGCTGTCGAAAAATCGGCGCAGAGCGAGCGCGCCCGCAGAAAAAACCGCAGGAATACTCGCGTATTTCGAGGATTTTTTGGCAGGACGAAAGCCGCTACGCCGAGAGCCGAAGGCTGCTCGGCGGGTAGACGACTATGAGCCATTTTTCGACAGCTCTTGAGCGAAAGCTTCTCGACCGAGCTCAGCACGGAATGCCGTGCAGGAGCTCG
>JADGRG010000365.1 GCA_017881145.1 Sandaracinaceae bacterium
CCGAGCCGCTCACGCTGCGGGTCGGCCAGAACCTGGCGTCCATTCCGGCCGGTAGCTTCTTCGAAGCACCCAAGACTGCCGAACTGTCCATGCGCTTCTCTGACGGGACGCGCATCGAGATGGCGCCGCGAGCGCGCGGGCGTGTGGTGACGATCGATCCGAAGGGTGCACACCTGGCGCTGGAGAGTGGCCAGGCTCACGTCCGCGTCGCGCATCGTCCGCATGCGTCTTGGCGAGTCAGCGCGGGTCCCTTTGCGGTGCGGGTCACTGGCACGCGCTTCGATGTGCGCTGGAATCCCGAGCAGGACGAGTTCGAGCTCGAGCTGAAAGAAGGCCACGTGGTGGTGTCGGGTTGTGTGCTCGGTCAAGGCTATCCGATGCGCGCAGGTCAAACCGTGCGCGCGTCCTGCCGGCGTGGGCGCTTCGATGTGGTGTCCACGGGCGCTAGCGCGGCGAGCGAGCCAGTGACGGTAGCGGCCGTGCCGAGCAAGCCGGAGCTCTCGGGGTCAGCGCAGCCGTCAGCAGCAGCACCGTCTGAGCCGGCACCGGCGCACGTCCGCGCTCCGGTTAGCCGGCCGGCGATCTCGGACCAAGCGCTCGCGTTCCGTTCGCTTGCCGAGCAAGGCAAGTTCGCCGAGGCCTTCGCAACCGCCAATGCAGCCGGCTTTGGCTCGCTCTTAGTTCACGCGAGCGCCGAGGAGCTCATGCTCTTGGCGGACTGTGCGCGCTACGCGCACGACACCCAGCACGAGACCAAGGCCTTGCGTGCGTTGCGGCACCGTTTTTCGGGCACCAAGCGCGCAGGACTGGCGGCGTTCGCGCTGGGCCGGCTAGAGTCCGACACCCATGGTTGCTACGGAAAGGCGGCGGAGTGGTTCCGCACTTACTTGAGGGAGCAGCCCGCTGGGCCGCTGACGCGGGAAGCGCGCGGCCGGCTGATGGAGGCGACGCTGCGTGCCGGCAACATGGCCTCCGCGCGCGAGCTGGCCGGACAGTACTTGCAGCACTATCCCGCAGGTCCCCACGCGGGCCTGGCTCGTTCTCTGCAGAGTGGGCAGTAGCCAGAGCACGTTTCCCCAAATCCGACCGGGGAGCTCGCGCGGTCCTTTTGCTTTGCGCCGCGGTGCTCTGCTGCAGCGTCTGCGTCACGGCAGGCGCCCAGACGGGTCCTGCTAGGCCTGCCGGCGACCTGTCCAGCAACAATGCGTTGCAGACCGTCCGGCCCAGCGAATCGGCACAACCCGGTCCCGCGCCGGTAGCGGTACAGGTGCCCTCCGGCACCATCCTGATCGTGCGAACTGCGGATGACGAGCGGGTCGTGGTTCCGATCCGTGCCGAGCTCGGCAGCGGCTCCTGGCAGGTGGTCGAGGTCGGCCCCGATGATGAGTCTAGGCGCATGCCGCTGCGCGAGCTCGGGCTGCGCTACGCTGCTGCCGCTGCGATTCGAGTGCACGCCGCCCGGGCCGAGGCCGAGCTGTGGATCGCGGAGGCCGAGCTGCCTTCGCGCGGCGGTGTCGAGAACATCGCGGTTCGTGGCCGAAGTCCCAACGAACGGGAGCTTTCGCTGCGCGTCACCGAGACGCTGCGTGCTCGCGGCCTGACCATAGAAGCGCCGCACGAAGCCGAGGTTCCGGCCGGCAAGCCGCTAGTGGCTCAGCCAGAACGGCCCTCGGCGCCCGCCGCCGTCAGCGGCGAAGGACAGAGCTCTGATCCGAGCGGGGCGCAGCCGACTCGTGGGCTTTGGTTGGAGCTCGGGCCAGCCGCGACGCTGAGCCCGGGTGGCCTTCGGCCGACCTTCGATGGCTGGGTGAGCGTACGCTTGCAGGCCATCGCCGCGCTTTCCGTCTCGGCGCTGCTGCTCTTGCCGCTCTCGAGCGCAACCGTGCGGGCCGCGGAAGGTAGTGCGCGGATCTCCCATCTCATGCTCGGCGCCGCGCTCGATCTGCATGCCATCCGCACCGCGACCTTGGACCTCCGCTTCGGTCTCGGCTGTGCCGCTCTGCTTTCCATGATGAGCGGCTCTGCCACACCGCCCTATCGCAGCGCCACGCAGACTGTCGCAGCTGGGGCACCCTTCATGCGTTCAGGCCTCTTCCTGCATCTTGGTGGCGGTTTTCGTCTGGGCGCCGAAGCGCTGGTCGGGGCCACGCTGCCCGCCGTCTCTGTCCACTTTGGCAAGCGCGAAGTCGCGCACTTCGGCGGGCCTTTCGTGGTCGCGACCTTGGGCCTCGAGATCCCCATCTTGGGCTGGGATCCGCCCCAAACCAAGCACGGTCAGCGCTAGTTCCAGACGTTTCAGGTAGGCTGAGCCGTCGGGTTGGGCTCGGGGGACTTATGGCCAGGGATGGTGCATCACATGAACGCTTCTCGCACTGACGAAACCATGATTCTGGAAGGCTCGCGCCTGTTGCGCATTGCATTCGTGGTCGGGCTTTCGGTGCTCGTCGGTGCTGGCTGCTCCTCGAAGCGTCCAAACGCAGGTCTGGTCCTGCCAGACGGCGGTTTCAGCAACCCGTCAACGGTGGCCGGTGGCGGCAATGGCGGCAGTGGCGCGAGCGGCGCGAGCGGCAGCAGCGCCAGCAGCACCAGCACCGGTGCCTGCGCGCAAGGCAGCGTGCAGACCACCCGTCTGACATCGCGTGTGGTGTTGGTGCTGGACGGCTCGTGCAGCATGTCGAGTGACTACCCGAGCACCGGCGGGCCCTCCGCAACGGGCTGCCGCGCAAACCCGAACGGTCGCTGGGCCGCGCTGCGCAATGCGCTCATCGATCCGCAACGCGGAGTGGTTTCGCGTTTGCAGGGGGCCGTGGAGTTCGGCGTCGTGGTGTTCGGGACGCAGCCAACCTGTCCGATTCCCGGCAAGCCCATCGACCCGGTGATCAACAACCTGAATGCGATCGAG
>JADGRG010000366.1 GCA_017881145.1 Sandaracinaceae bacterium
ATGCTCCTCATCTTCGCTTCCGGCTATGCGCCGCGCGCGCCAGGACGATTGCTGAGCATGACGCTCGGCTTTGCGCTGCTCGCGCGAGCCATCGTCGCCCTCACCGAGCTCTCACGCGGTGCCGAGCGCAGCCAAGTGTAAGCAAGAAGCACCTCGTCAGATGACGATGTGCTTCCAGCTGCCGCCGCCAAACTTCCAGGCCATCAGGCTAGCCAAGAGCAGCGCATACACCGCAGCGGCGGACCAGACGCCGAGCAGGCCGAGGTGGAGCACCACGCCGCAGATATACGCGACGGGCAAGAGCACACCGAAGTGCAGCGTTAGCTCCACGATCATCACGAAGCGCGGGTTGCCGGCGCCGAAGAGTGCCTGGGTCAGAATCATGGCGGCGGCGATCAGCGGGCCCACCGCGCCCATCAATCGCATGGAAGAAGCCCCCACCTCGATCACCGCCGGCGAGTCGTTGAAGATGGCGATCCAAACTCGAGGAAAGAGGATCTCGTGCAGCCCGAGCGCGCCGAACACCAGCACCGCGATCTTGACGCTGCTCCAGGCGTAGCGCTCTGCACTCTGGGGGTCGCGCGCGCCGAGGCTCTGCGAGACCAGGGTGGCGGTGGCCACGCCGAAGGCCATGCAGGAGAAGAAGGTCAGGCTGAGCACGTTGATGATGATGGTCGTGGCCGCGCCATTGATGGGCTCGGTCGCGCCATGCAGCGCGCGCTCGTTGTCGAAGATGTGCACGATGCGAATGAAGAGGATGAAGCCCGTCATGACGACGGTGGTGGCCACGCCCGAGGGAACCGAGAGCCGCGCCAGCTTCTTCATGATGGAGAGTGAGAGCACGCCCTTGCGGTAGGGCTGGTACTTCTCGCGGTCCACGCGCCGCAGCGAGAAGAGCAGCATCACCAGGACGCCGACCCACGAGGAGATGGCCGCGGCCAGGCCGGCGCCTTCGACGCCCATGCGCAGCGCACCGAAGTGCCCGAAAATGAAGGCCCAGCACAGGACCACGTTGACCACGTTCATGAAGAGCGCGGCGCAGAAATGCACATACGTCCGGCCGGTGCCGTCGTAGAAGGACTTGTACGCGGCAGTGACCACCATCGAGACACAGCCGATGAAGCGCCACTGCGTGTAGGAGGTGCCGATGCGGATGTAGTTCGGGTCCTGCGAGGTCAGCCGGAACACGCTGGGGATCGCCAGGTACGCCAGGACGGAGACCACCACGCTGGCGCAGAAGGCCAGCACCACGGCGTTGGCCAGCACCGCGCCGCTCTCCTTTGGGTCGCTCTGACCCTCGCGACGACCCACCAGGGCCTGCGTGCCGACCGAGATCGCGGAAAGGAACCCACCGACCGCCCAGAGCAGCGTCAGCGCAAACGAGAGCATTGCCTGGCCGTCGCTACGCTCGGGCTCGGCCAAGAACCCCATGAAATAGGTATCGACGAGATTGATCGCGGTCTGCGTCAGCATCGCCAGCATTGCCGGCACCGCCAAGAACAAGATGCGCTTCACGTCGGCCACGGCGAGGAAGCCGCCTGGCTTTACGTCTGATACAGCCGCCATGGAGGGGCGGGAATGTACGAGCGTGTCAGGGCGTTGACAAGCCGCAGATCGTGCACTACGTCCGCGTCACTCGCAGGCAGCCCAGCGGGGGAGGAGACACCAGCATGAATTTCGAGTCCAACAGCGTCGTCCGGCGGAGCCGCATCAGCTGCGTCAGCAAGCAGCTTTTCGCGATGTCTATGCTCATCGCAGCCCTGACGGTCTCGGGCTGTGGACCGACTTACCCCAAGTGTGACCAGGACAAGGACTGCCACAAGGCCGAATTCTGCGTCAATAATCAGTGCCAGCAGTGCCGCGGCAGCCAGGATTGCGCGGCCGGTCAGCGTTGTGCGGCAGGCGCATGTGAGGCGATTCCCGGCTACTGCACCTCGTCGAGCCAGTGCGGCGCCGGCAAGGAATGCCAGGACAACATGTGCGTGACGATGACCCAGAGCATGCCGACCGAGCCCGCCCCGGTGGCCGGCCCCAGCGGTCCCTGTGAGCTGCAGCCCGTCTATTTCGACTACGATTCGAGCACGCTCGCCGACTCCGCACGCCAGCAGCTCTCGCAGAACGCACAGTGCATCCGCGATCGCGGCATGAAGGCCGTGCATCTGACCGGTCTGACGGATCCGCGTGGCACCGAGGAATACAACCTGGCGCTGGGCGACCACCGCGCCCAGAGCGCACAGCAGTATCTGAAGAGCCTGGGCACCGAAGCGAAGATCACCGAGTCGTCGAAGGGCGAAGAGCTCGCGACCGGCACGGACGAAGGCTCGTGGGCCCGCGATCGCCGCGTCGACCTCAAGGCGAAGTGACGCGTGACTGCCACTAGCCGATCGACGGAGCAGCGCCGTGATGGGAGAAAGAGCGTCCTGATCGCGGCGCTCTGCCTCTGCCTCGCCGGCTGCATGACGCAGAAGGAAGGCCAGGAGCTGCGCACCGCGGCTCAGGCGCGCGACCAGCGCATTGCGCAGCTCGAGGCCGATCTGCAAGCCAAGGCCCTCGCCTTCGACGCGAAGATCAGCGAGCTGCAGCAGGGCCTGGAAAAGGCCAAGAGCCTGCTGACCCGCGACAGCGCCGACGTAGGCGCGCAGGTGCAGGATCAGCAGCAGAAGCTCGCCGAAATCGAAGGCAAGTTGGACGAGCTGGGGCACAACCTCACCGACTTCGTGCAGCAAAGCGCCAAGACCCAGGCCGCGCTCGACGACAAGGTCGCCAAGCTCGGGACCGGCAAGCCAGCCACCGATGCGCCAGCTGTCGATCCGGCAGCCATTCCATCGGACAAGGGAGCGCACTTCGCGGCCGCCTACGAAGCCTACAAGGCGGGCGACCAGGACAAGGCGCGCGCGCTCTTCAAGGAATACCTGCTGCGCTACGGAACCGACGACAAAGCCGGCGACGCACAGTATTGGATCGGCGCCAGCTACGTGGTGCAGAACAAGCCGGCGACGGCGCTCGGCGAGTACCGCAAGGTGATCGCGCTCTACCCCAAGAGCGCCGCGGTCGACACGGCGCTCTACGGCATGGCCGATGCCTTCTTTCGTTTGCACGCTTGCACCGATGCCAAGGGCGCCATCGAAGCGCTGCTCAAGCACGCACCGAGCAAAGCGCTGGCCGAACGCGCCAAAGAGCTGCAGAAG
>JADGRG010000367.1 GCA_017881145.1 Sandaracinaceae bacterium
AGCTGACCAAGAACGCGCTGCAGAAGAACGCGAGCGGTTTCTGGCGCGGGTGGTGACAGACGACGCGACCGGTGGCGCGCAAGAGGAGTTTTCCGAGCTTCAGCACGGTCGTCGATCTAGCACACCCAAGGTGTCCGCGCCGAAGCCTGCGTTCAGTCGCGGCCAGTGGCGCGGCTGCTCGACTATCGGGTAGATAGTCGCAGCCGGAAGATCCATGGCGTCCGCAGCCAGCCGTCGCTGCAACGAACTTCGTTCGCAGACCGGCGCCCCGTAGACTACGTTTGGAGCCAGCATGAGCGACGAGCAGCCACGCAAACCTGGTCAACCTCCGGTGCCCGCTACCCCGGCGAGCGATCGGCTGCCCAACGCTGCCTCCCCACTGCATCCCCCGCCCACGCCCCCGGCCAAGCCGCATGCGCGCACCCTCCTCGGCATGCCTGCCGGCGCGCAACCCGCCGCGCCCGCGCCTCGGCCCCAGCCCGCACCTGGCACTGGGCGCACTCTGCCACCAGCGCCCCCCAGGCCCAGCATGCCGAGTGTCACCGGTGGGCAACCGCCGCAACCACCGCCTTCACGTGGACCCGCGGGCCAGACCACGGTCGCTTCACCGCCACCGCCACCGGCAGCAGCTCCTTTTCAGCCTTCGGCCAGCCTGCGCCCGCCGGTCGCGCAGAAGCCAACGCACGGAGTGGCTCCGAGCGCTCCGCAGCCGCGAGCCCTGCAGCCGCGCGCGCAGCCCGCGCCCCAGCCGTCTACATACGCGAAGACCGAGCTTGCCATGCCGCAGGCGGCAGCACCGGCGGCGCCTGCGCGCGGTCAGCAATCCACCCCGCCCCTCAAGCTGAAGCTCGGCCTGGCCGAGCATGACGCCATCAGCGGCAGCCTGCGCCCGGAACGCACGCCGCCCAAGTCTCGCGCCCCGCTCTTCGTCGGACTCCTGCTGCTGGTTGCTGCACTCGCGGCAGGCGGCTGGTTCTGGTTGGCGGGCTCGAGCGGCACGGCTGCCGCACCAGAAGCTGCCGCGCCCACGCAAGCGCCCGCGACGACCGCCTCCGCAGCCACGGAGCCACCAGCTCCACCTGCGCTGCGCAACGCAGAAGGTGTGCCGGCTCCCAGCCAGCCGGCAGCGGCAGCAGCACCCGCCGCGGAGCCACCCAGCTCCGCGCCTACAGCGAAGGCGCAGGCAACGGCGGCGGCACTGCAACCTGCTGCAGAGCCAGCGCCGAGCGCCGAACTGGCACCGGCCACGGGCGCAAAGCCGAGTGCGGCGCCAGCGGCGAGCGTGCCCGCGGCCCCGCGTGCCCGTGGGCGTGGAGGTCGCAGTACCCGCCCTGCTGCAGCGCCAGTTGCCACGCCGACCGCTCCGGTGCTGAAGGTCCAGCCGCGCCGAGACAACCCTGCGGCGCCGCCAGTCGACGTGACCGCAGTGCCACCGCCGATCCCCGGCGACCAGGCCCCCGTGCTGCGCGTCGCACCGGCCGCCCCGCCCGAGCCGGAAGACCATCCAGTTGTGGACGTCAAGCCCGCTGCGCCGCCCGAGCCGTAGAGCCGCAGCTTGGGCATGGCGTGCTTCGGTCAACCCGTGGCCTAGGCCTAAACAGAGACGCCTGGACCGCGATCCACATCGCGATCCGCCCCCGCTTCCTGCGGGGCGTGCTCACCAACAAATGTAGGCTCCGCGCGCTCCTCGAAACCGGGGGCGCCTCGCTCGTGTCTCGCGCTCCATGCGTTCCTGTTTAGCGCATCCTCATAGCTAGCGCCGCCGCACAATTCGCACGGCGAGGACGCAACTGCCGTGCTGCGTGGTCGATGAAGGTGCAAAGCGCAAGCACTGCGCCGACCTCAAAGGAAACCACCATGCAAGCTCGCAAACCCCACTGCCTCCGTCGACTCCTCCGCGACCAGCGCGGCCTCACCACCGTCGAATACGCGATCTGCCTGTGTTTGATCGCGGTGGTCTCGGTCGCGACCTGGCAGAAGTTCGGTTCGAAGATCGCCTCGAAGCTAGTAGATGCCAACTCCAGGATCAGCGCAGAGCTCGAC
Organism: Sandaracinaceae bacterium; assembly: GCA_017881145.1. Taxonomy (GTDB): domain Bacteria; phylum Myxococcota_A; class Polyangia; order Polyangiales; family JAFGIB01; genus JADGRF01. The sequence continues at coordinate 2,044 of JADGRG010000367.1, forward strand.
AAGTAGTCCGTGACGGAGTCGTCCGCTTACGAGCTTCCAGAACCACTGAAGAGCTGTCCAGAAATGGCTCATAGCGGCTTACATCCTCGAAAAACTCCTCGAAATACACCGGTATTCCTGCGGTTTTTCCTGCGGGCCCGCTCGCTCTGCGCCGATTTCTGGACAGCTCTTGAGTCGCCGAGAAACCAGGTTGCTGATGCTTAACACCGCCAGCCGCATCAACGACGTGCACACGCTCCTACGGCGACTGACCCACAACCAGTCCGGCACCGTAACCGTCGAATACAGCATCGTGCTCTGCCTGGTCGGTGTCGGCACCGCAATCGCGCTGATCGGCCTCGGCGCACTGCTCTTGCAGCTCTACGTCTACCAAGAAGCCTTGGCGCTCGTGCCCGTTCCCTGACTGTCCAACATGCATCTCTCCCTCCACACACTCGTCACCTGCACCGCGATCGCTGCGGCCAGCACCGCCGCACTGACCGACCTGCGCCAAGGACTCATCCCGAACCGCCTCACTCTCCCCTTGCTAGCTGCAGCGCCGCTGGTCCATCTACTCCGAGGTGGACCAGCGGCGCTCGGCACTTCCCTCTTGGGCGCGTTGCTCTGCGGCATGGTGCCGCTCCTTCTCTTCGTGCGCGGCGGCCTCGGCGGCGGCGACCTGAAGCTCTTCGTCGCACTGGGCGCGTTGCTTGGCTTCGAGCTCGGCTTGCAGATCGAGCTCACCTCGCTCTTCCTTTTGACCTTCTACGCCTGCGCGCGTCTGGCTTGGCAGGGCGCACTCCTACGTACCCTGCGTCGTGCATTCGGCCTGCTTATCGCGCCGTGGCGCGACCTCCGCGACGACGCGTCGCTAGCCGGACGCGAGCCGCTCACCATGGTGCGCCTCGGCGCTGCCATCGCCCTCGCCACCGTGCTCGTGCTCCTCCTGCCGGACTACCTGCCATGGCTCGGCGTTTGACCCCGTACGCGTCACTCCGGCGCGCGCTGCGCGAGAGCCGCGGTGTGGTGATGATCGAATTCCTGATCGCGTTTCTGCCGATTCTTCTGCTCTTCCTCGGGACGTTGCAGCTATCACTTCTCTACGTCGCCGATCTCTTCGTGCGCCACGCCGCGATCACCGCAGTGCGTGCCGCCATCGTCGTGCTCCCCGACGATCCAAGCTTCTACGGCGGCGAAAAGACCGGCCAGATCAGCGAGTCCGGTGGGCAAGCATCCACTGCCAGCGACGAGCTCGGCGCACTTGCCGGAGCTTTCGGCGGCGTGCCCGCCCAGTCCTCCGGCAAGCTCACAGCGCTCGGCAATTCACCAGGGCCGCGCCTCAGTGCAATCCGACGTGCGGCCGGCTTGCCGCTTTCCGCCATCGCACCGGAAGTGAACACAGTGCTGCGTCTCTTCACCGACGGGGAAAAGGCCTTGAGCGTCAGCGATGTGCTAGGAACGTCGCCGCTGACCCGACTCGCAAGCGCTCTCTTGGAATACAACCCCGCCGCAATGGCGGTCACATTCCCCGAGTCACCCGGCTCGAACAAGCTGCGCACTGACCATGTTCCGTGCACGGGTGATGTCACCTTACGGGTCACATATCTCTATCACTGCGGCATTCCGCTCGCGTCGGCATTGCTCTGCGATTCGGCGCTATCCGCAGCCTTCAAGCTCATGCTCCAACATGTGCTTGGCAAGCCCAAGGATGGAAGCTCTGACTACAAACAAGGCTTGGAAGAGATCGACCATGCTCCGGCGTCCTCAGCACGGGCTCTGCTCCTCGCAACCAGAGCACGCTTCAGGATGCTGCGCGCGGAGGCCTCCATGCCAAACCAGTCGGCATCTTATAGCTGTACCGACAACTAGGCTCGGGATTCGTCATGACAGGCTATCACGCGACCATTCATCAGCGCTGTAGAGACGAATCCGGCGCCATCGCCGTCATCGCGCTGCTGATGGCGGTGTTCCTGGTCGGCGCGCTCTACTACATCGTGGGCATCGGGAACGCTCTGGTCTACCGAGAGCGGATGCAGGATGCCGCTGACAGCGCCGCATTCTCCGCAGCGGTGATGCACGCCCGCGGCATGAACTTGATCGCGCTGATCAACATGGTGATGTCGGCGCTGCTGGCGGTGCTGGTTGCACTCCGGCTCGCCGAAGCGCTTCTGATCGTCGCGTTCACCGTCGTCAGCACACTTTCGTTCTTCTTCCCCGCGGTAGCAGGATTCCTGGCTCCGATCGGTGCGCAGCTCGAGACAGTCGAGGGTCTATATCGAGACACCAAGGCGCCAGTGATGGCCGAGCTGAACATCCTGCACGTGGCAGCCGTGGGAATGCGCGACTTCATTCCGGCACTGGCCGAATTGCGCGTAATCGACACGGTCGTCACCGAATACAGCCCACCTGCAGACTTTGGCTTCTCCATCCCAGGCAGACTGACACTGCCCACCAAAGACGGCGACTACGGTTTTCTCTGCAAGAAGGCCGGTGAGTTTGTCGCCGATCTGGTGATGCTACCGCTGAGCTCGGTCATCGGTTCCGGCAACCCCGTTAGCTCTGCGGTCAAGGGAGCGCTCGCGGACCTCACCAAGGCCTCGCCTGACTGGTTCTGCGGCGCGCCAGGCGCTAGCCC